>QGNM01000035.1 GCA_003228095.2 Chloroflexota bacterium
AGTAACAACAGCAAAGTTGCGGTTCATACTTGGGTTTCAATCAAGGGTTAGCTTAATTTAACAGTAGTTTTTTTAAACAGTAACCACGATTGCTTCTTAATAAATCAGGTAACCACCAACATGTCTGATTTAAAACTAATCTAAGGCCTTTAACTTTTTTTTAAATCTAAATTCTTCCCTCCATAAGGTTTTTTTTCCTTACGCTTTTTTGGTTTTCTTTCTTCTTTTTTAGCATTTTGACCCTTAGCCATTTAATTCTCCTTTTCATCTCTCATATAATAACTTTCGTTTATCATCCACTTAAATACAAAAATGTTACAAATTTCCACAATGACAACAACTTTTTATCACTTGTTCCTCAATTGTTCTGCTAGCGATTCAATGTCTGGTGCCCAATAATCAATGCTTTCTTCAATTTGGTCAAATTCAGTAAAATAATCGCCAAATTCATAAGGTCTATTAATATAGGCAGTCACTAATCCACATTCTTTAGCAGCCAATATGTCCATTTTATGAGACGCCACCATCATCACTTCATCTATGTTTAAACCTAATACTGAAGCTGCTTCAGTATAAGTTTCAGGGTCCGGCTTGTAATGTTTAAACAATTCAGCTGAGAGAATACATGTCCATGGCAATCTTGCAAATTTCGCCATATTTGTTAATAAACTCATGTTTCCATTAGAGAGCGTCGCAGTTATAAACATTTTGTTTAATTCAATTAAACCATTAACTGAATCTTTCCATGGGTGAAGGCGATGCCAGGATTTATTTAAATGTTCGATCTCACTATCAGATAATAAGATTGAATATCGATTTAAGAGTTCAAGTAAAATTTCCCTATGCACATCATCTAAAACTCTCCATCGAGCTCCTTCCAATCGAATGGCGTCTATAGCTGGCCTGTAACCGGCTCGCCACTCATCCACAAATTTACTCCAGTCAATATCTAGGTTCCTGTGTTTACCAAAATCTTCACATTCCTGAATGATGCTAGTTCTCCAGTCAACTACAGTGCCGAAAACATCGAACATTAAAGCTTTAACGTTATTATGATTTGAGATTTTTAATAGTTACCCCTTTCTAGGTTTGCAAGAATGTCGAGGTCAATAAGAGATTTAACTCGATTGCCTACATGACTCATCAAAGTTACATATATCCAACTCTTTTCTCAACGTACTCACCTTACTCGCCACGTTCCATTTTATTGAAAATTTTAGTTAGTATTCGAATAACAATAAACGGGATAAAAAGCCATAATGCTATAAAAAGCAACAATAGCAAAATGATGGCAATTGTTAAGCCGTCCATAATTACCTCTTAGGTACTAATGTTAGTATATTTATTTTATATAAAGAACGTTTTTATTAAGCTCCATGACATTTCTTGTACTTTTTTTCGCTACCACAAGGGCATTTTTCATTACGGCCCACTTTACCGTATTGGCTTTTAATCAACTTCTTCTCTGTGCAAGAAAAACAAGTACAAGCTACCGGATGTTCTTTGTACCAATTAGCGCGATTCAAGTTTAACTAGGCCTTATTAGAACTAACAGGCCTGCTGACTAAAACTGATATAACAAGCTTTTCATCCAGTTTTAGAGTGTCATGAGACACCACTTTCCAATTACCTCCGTGCATGTCCTCTAAGCCATTACTTAGTGTCTCCGCTAATTGTGCAAGTTCTGACCCGAGCTTCAGGGTAATTTCACTTTCAGGCGAATCAGCCAAGCTCCCTTCTAATTCGATTGTTCTCACGGTAAAGGCGTATTCCAGTTTGCCTGTCATTAATTCAATTCATCTCCATTATTATTTGTTGACTTATCAGCGGGTTTAATGTGGTCAATTTTTTTACTCTTACGAAGTCGACTGTGGATTGCCAGCCCTGGCATAGCCAGTCCTAATAAAATCCATGCTGCATTTATTTGTCCAGATGGATTATTGGGGGCATTACAGCCTCCTCCACTTAATTCGGGTGATGGCTCACCGGAAACTGCCGTCGGATTTGGCAATACAACTGGCTCTGTAGGTGTTGGCAGTGGCGCTAATGTTGCTGTAGCAACTATGGTGCGCTCGAGTTTTACTTCCTCAATTAAAGTTGGCGTTGGTCGTGGCTTGATCCTAGGCTCTGACGTTGACACGTCTTTCTCCGATTGATAGCAAAAACCCATTGCCTCTCTTTCTCTTTGGTTTGGAGGGGCACCGCCTCCGACAGAAAGATCTTTAAACCGCTTTGAGCCAAGTGTTGTTTCTAAACATTCTAAAATCTTTGGATCATCTGTGGCAAAAGATGAACCGCTGTTATTTTGGCTAAAAGGTTCGGCTTCATCCCAATCTGGTTTTAGCTCATCAAACTCTGGGTCTCCTAACTCATGTTCACCAAATTTCCGGTCAGGTCCATCAAACTTCGGCTCGCCTAACTCGGGGTCAAATTCCGGTTTTGGCATGTCGAAATCAGATCCCATCAATCCATCAGACGATTCCACTATTCCGGGACTATATGAAGTAAGCTGTCCTTCCCAAAAATATACTCCGATTCCTCCCGGATCCATATCTCTCCGAGTGACTATAACCCTAGTCATGTCATCGGATATATAGGTGAACAACCCATCACAGCCAGGCCTACAACCTGTTGTTGACAGAGAAAACTTTCCGATCTCTCTGCCGGACAAATCTAATAAAGTTTCACCGGCCAAAATATACTTCCCATCTTTGGTAAACATTCCAGAATGAGAGAAAAAAGGCACATGCCATATTTTCTCTCCTGTAAGGGCATTGAAAAGAGTTAGAGCATACTGGCCGCCGCCGCCAGCAACTAGAAATTTGCCATCTGGTGAGAAGTCGAGCCAGCTAACTATGTCATCCATATCCTTGTACCAAACTAGGTCACCCGTATCAGTATCAATAATAGCCAAATCTCCGTATTTACCTCCAACACCAAGGAGATCTTTTTGCTTTGAAAATTTGAAGGCCCCTAGATATGGCCAACTACCATTCCAAGTCTTCCAAATTACCGAACCATCTGAAGCGGACAATTTGTATGTGTACCCATCACCGGCGCCAGCATAAATATATTTATCCGTTTCATCAAATAATATTCCTCGTACTTGTCCCCTGATGAAATTAGTCCAAATCAACTGACCTGTCATTAAATCATAGAGCAAGAAGGTGCCTTCAGTTCCCCCGACAGCCAAGTACTTATTTGTGTTCGATATCTCAACTTCCTTGCTCCCCAATTTAGGATGAGTTGTTTCAGTGACTTCTTCAGCGGCTTTAGTCCAAATTTCACTTCCATCAGTGGCATCCAAAACTCCAAATTTCCCGCACACCCCATCGGGAACAATCCTGTTTTTTTTACCGCTACAATTCGAGGTTGTAAAAGCAGCATAATTGGCATCGCTAGATAACGACACCCCCCAACCTTCCCATCCCATTTTGTAAGACCAAAGCAGGTCACCTTCAATCGTATATAGCGAAACTAAAGATTTCGTTTCTTGCTGCGGATATTCAGAGCTCCAATTCTCCATTCCATTAATTAACAAAACTTTGGTACCCGATTCGTCAACATCGCCCCGCCAGTAGCCTACGTCCGGCTTATTGTATTTTGAAAGACTATACTCACCTTTAGCTTCGGGATATTCAAGGGTTAAGTGTATTTGGTTAGTTTCTTCGCTAACAAAGCTCAATCCTCTTGGTTGCCTGGTGTCCTCCCATGATGCAGTATCCCTTTGTAATGACAGATGGGTAAGTGACGATCTCTGCGCCAAAATTACCCAATCATCTCTAACAGGAAGATTTTGAAACTTAAAGCTACCACTAGCCGTGGTTTCGGAGATTGTGGTCTTCCAATTTCCGTTCGAAAGAATTACTTCCATTCCAGACAGAGGTTCCCCGAGCTCATTTATAACTATCCCGCTAAACGAAAGCGGACCATTGACACCTTCCCCGCGAAGAGGCGTATCTTTACTGATATACCTATCTCCAGGCTGCTCCATAACAAAACGTTTCGTCTCAACTATTGTGTAAGGGATGGTAATATCCCATGTCTTTGATGAATTTGTATCTTTATCAGTAAATTTCCAACGATAGGTTCGTTCATAGCTTCCAATCTCATTAGTTTCCCATGGTAAAAATGCTGGGATTTCACCCCATTTTTCGTCCATTTTTGTGTAGATATATTCACTCTGGCCGGGGTCAAGCCAAAGAAAGCTAGGCTCAGGCGTAACCGTCTCAATCACCATAGGGTATGGGGCAATTACCTCCGTACTAAATTCAATGTATAGTGCTTTAGTACCTGAATTCGTCACCTTGATACGATGTTTCATAATCTTTTTTAAAGGTAACTGTCCCTCTGGTAAAGGATAAAAGTCTATGACTAGTGCATCTAATGGATTTGTTTCCGATTCGATACGAACCGTTTCATCTACAATGGTTAAAATTACCAAGATGGCAACAGCAACCAATGAAGATGAGATCAGCTTAAACATTAGATCATTAAATCTCCACCATTTATATCAAGCGACGCGCCAGTAATATAAGACGCACGATTAGAGCACAGGAAAGCCACAAGTTCGGCTACTTCTTCCGGTTCTCCCAACCTGTTTATAGGGAAAGAATCAGCATATTGTTTCGTTTTTACGGGATCAATTGTATTTCTAACCATCTCGGTGTCGATTAGACCAGGGCACACAGAGTTGACTGTAATTCCATACCTTGCTTCCTCTTTCGCTAGATGACGAGTGAATCCCAATATCGCAGCCTTTGCAGAAGTATAATGAGCGCCACCAACTGTAGATATGTTTTTACCAGCTGTAGATGAAAAGTTAACTATTCTGCCCCAATTATTTTTTCGCATTACCTTTAAAACAGCCTGTGAAAATAAAAATGTTCCTTTTAAATTAACGGCAACAACCCAATCCCATTCTTTTTCGTCGATATCAATTACAGCGGTTGGCCTCAATACACCGGCATTATTGATAAGGATGTCGACTTGACCAAACTTATCCAATGTAGCTTTCACAGCTTTTTCCACATCTTGTTTTTGTGTAACATCCCCAGTCACGACCAGACTTTCACAGTTGAATTCATTCAATGAGTTTACTGCAGCATCAGCATGCTCTCGATTTATATCAAAAACTACAATTTTCGAGCCGGCCTGAGCAAGGCGCTTTGCTACAGCTTTACCCATTCCTTGACCAGCTCCAGTCACAATTGCGACTTTATTAGCGAATTCGTCGTTAAAATTTTCCATTTCTATTTTTCCTACTGGTTTCTTATACTTTACTAACTATATTATTTTTAGTTTCCTGCCCGCCTTTTCAAATGCAGATATTGCCTTATCTAATTGTGTTCTATTATGTGCTGCTGACATTTGAAGTCGTATCCTGGCTTGACCTTTTGGAACAACAGGAAATGAAAAGCCCACACAAAATATTCCCTGATCATTAACGGCTTTCGCCAACTCGACATTCTTGATTTCGTCTCCAATCATCACTGGGATTATAGGGTGATTTCCTGGGATAATATCAAATCCTAAATCTGTCATTTTTATTCTAAAATATTTGGTGTTTTCTTTTAATTTTTCCCTTAGTTCAGGTTTCTTGTCTATTAACTCAAATGCTTTCATAGAACCCATCACTACAGCGGGAGCTAAAGAATTTGAAAATAAATAAGGGCGAGATCTTTGTCTCAGGAATTCTATGACTTCCTTTTTACCGGTGGTAAATCCTCCAGATGCCCCTCCTAAAGCTTTGCCTAATGTGCTGGTAGTTATATCAACTCTATCTTGTACATTTAGTTCGTCTGCTGTTCCCCTTCCGTTAGGTCCAAAAAACCCTGTAGCATGTGAATCATCGACCATAACTAGTGCGTCATATTTTTCAGCCAAATTACATATGCCTTCCAACGGAGCAATGTCACCTTGCATAGAGAAAACCCCGTCAGTTGCAATCATCCTGAATCTTGAGTTGACTGTTTCTTTTAATCGTAATTCTAAATCATATAAGTCAGCATGTTTGTAAACTTTTCTGTTTGCCTTACACAATCTTATTCCATCTATTATTGATGCGTGATTTAACGCATCAGATATGATTGCATCATCTGGCCCAAGCAGAGTTTCAAACAGGCCGGTGTTAGCGTCGAAGCAAGATGTATACAATATTGTGTCTTCTGTATTCATAAATTCGCTGATTTTATTTTCAAGTTGTAAATGGATATCTTGCGTGCCACATATAAAACGTACTGATGCTACTCCAAAACCATGTGTCTTAACTGCGCTCGTTGCACTATCCATAATTTCCTGAGAATTTGCTAATCCTAAATAATTGTTAGCGCAAAAATTAATCATCTCTCCTGTATTCGTGGATATATCCGAATTCTGGGAACTAATAATAGTTTTTTCACTTTTATATAAGCCCGACTTTTTTATTTCTTCTAATTCTTGTATAAGTTGTGATTTATATCGATCGTAAGCTGTCATAAATATTTGCTCCTCTATGAACTCTTAACGGCAAGCAGATTAACTTTGTGTGAGTATCATGTCAACTTCAAAAGTTTCATAATGATAAATCTACGTAGTAAAATTTGACCTAGTTTCAATTAATTAACATATATCTATATATAATAATTTATTGATTAAATTATTATTTCGTCACGGATAAATCAATTGTGAAAATACTTTGTCTTGGGGCTAGTTTTACTGGTACCTATTTAGCATCTAATTTTGCTAATGATAATACAATTAAATTCTTAACTCGTCAGCCATCATTAGTTAAAGATCGGGGGTTTGATGCTATAAATTCAATTTATACAAATGAAATAGACAATACAGAGTTAATCCTCGACACCATTCCTCCTATATTTGATGAAGCTGGAAAATTCTTACTTCCATATGAAGGCATCATAAATTCACTTATGTCGTCGAACCCAAAGACTATCTACCTTCATATCTCATCAACTTCTATATATCCTTCAAATTTCAGTTCCAACGACCAAGGTAGATTGCCCATTATTGATGAAGATACGCCCGCTGACCCTGACACAAAAAGGGGATGGAACCGGCTTAAATTAGAAAACTATTTGCTCGATCTGTACGATAATACTCGAATTATACGTGCTGGCGGAATATATGGACCCAACCGCTCATTAATTAACAGATTTATTAATGGTGACTTTAGCCGATTAAAGGCTGATAATAAAATGGTCTCAAGAATTCATGTTATGGATCTTTGTAGAATTATTTTATCATTTGGAAAAATCAACTCAACTATAAGTACAAATATTGTAAACGGTGTAGATAAGTTGCCTTCTAGCAATCAAGAAACTTTTACATACATACAAAAAGTTACAGGAACGCCGATGCCTATAACCATAAATCAAAACCAGGTTATAGGGCGAAAAATAACCAGTAAATATGCTATGGGCCTGCTTGATAATCAGTATATTTTCCCAACATTTAGAGAAGGTTTTTTAGATTGCATAAGTGATAAGGACTAAATAAGGGCATGGTGACAATAGAGCCGGAGTGGACATCAGATTTTGACCGTTTAAGCCATCTAGCGGATGATCAAATTGATCTTGCAGTCGCGTCTATTTTAATATCGCAATCTAATTATTCTGAACTAGAAGGAGAATCTGAGTTAGAAGCTTTAGACTCAATGGCTTCGGTGCTCGCAGATAGAATCCAAGAAAGTAAAGATGACTCACCGTTACATACGATGAATTCACTTAGTGGTTGGCTCTACGAAGAGCTCCAATACAAAGGTAACCACGAGAATTACTACGACCCTAGAAACAGCTATATAAATGACGTTATAGATAGGCGTATTGGAATACCTATCACACTGGCATTAATATATGTCGAGGTTGGTAGACGAGCAGGTATACCGTTGGTTGGAATAGGAATGCCTGGACATTTTTTAGTGGGTCATCTCGGTATAACGAATCACTTCATAGACCCATTTCATAACGGAGCCATAATATCGAAAGATGAGGCTATTGACTTATTTAAAAGAATAACTGCTAATAAAATAAAATGGAGTGAACGGTTCCTGGAACCTGTTACAAATAGAGAATTTATAATAAGAATGTTGCGCAATTTAAAAGCCGCTCATCTTAAAATTAATGATTTGTCGCAAACAGTCAAAGTTTTGGATATGTTAGTTGCCATAAATCCAAGCGTTATAGAAGAAAGAAGGGATCGTGGGTTGATACATTATCAACTTGGAAATCGTGCACAGGCTCTGGCAGACTTAAAGTTTTTCTCCGAGTCCAATTCTTCGAAAAATCAGGATGAGAAGATAGGCAAGATAATCAATGAACTTGGGGCTTAAACAAGGTTTTAATGAATAACATAATAAGAGGTAAATATGGATTGTCCTAGAGATAAAACTGCTCTTAAAGCAAAAATAGAACGCGAGATTGAAATTGATGAATGCCCCTCTTGTAAGGGTAAATGGTTGGACCAGCATGAACTAGACCTATTGGAAAATACTGTTTTTGTGGCTGAATTAAAAAAAGGTACCCGAATGTACGCCATCAGGGAAAGTGACATAAACTGCCTAAAATGTAACGAACAGATGGCCACATTTAACTACCGCGCTTACAACCTTCCTATTGACTATTGTCCTGATCAACATGGATTCTGGTTAGACGGAGGAGAGGACAAACAAATATTAAGTCTAATGAAAAAGAGAGTCGGAGATTTAAAAAGATCCAAGTCAGCTGAAATTGCTTGGAATGCTAGCCTTTCAGGGGGTGCTGGTGGGAAATCTATAATTGATAGAATAAAAGGTTTTTTCAGATAATCCAGTTTTTGAAACATAAACCTTGAACTTAATTAGTCCAGTTTGGCCGGCGTTTATTTATGAATGCTGATATGCCTTCTTTGGCATCCGGGTGTTTCAAATGTTTAACCATCTCATGTTTTGCAAAGTCATAAGCTTTTTCAATATCCAACTCGATCTGCTTATAGAACGCCTCCTTGCCCATCGATATTACCGAGGGACTACTTTTAGCTATTTGATGTGCCAAAAAATTCGTCTCTGCTTTCAGGTCGGTTTTTGGTACAATTCTGCTTATTAATCCAAGAGATTTAGCTTCTTCGGCACTGATTGGATCACCAGTTAACATCATGTCTAGTGCCTTTTTCTTAGGTATTGCCCTTGATAGCGCAACACCGGGCATAGTGCAAAATAATCCAATATTTACCCCTGGTGTCGCAAATTGAGAATTGGAAGACGCAACAGCTATATCACAAGTTGCTACCAATTGACATCCTGCTGCGGTTGCCAGACCGTCGACAGAGGCAATAACAGGCTTAGGTGTAGAGCGTATTTGCTCCATAGTCTTGACACATTGATCAAATAATTTTAAGTGGTCTTCAGAGGCGCCATCATTAATCTCATGAAGATCATGCCCTGCGCTAAAAACAGGTCCTTCTGCTTGAATCACTAACACTCTTAAGGTTGAGTCTTTGGAAAATTTCTCTATTTCATCACTCAAAATTAGTAGCTTTTCTAAAGATAATACATTTCTTTTTTCAGGCTGTTTTAAAGTGATAATAAAAACAAATCCATCACGTTCAGATAAGATTCCCTTGTTTGTTATTGACTTAACCATGATCTTAATTAATTGATTCTTTTTTCTTTATTTTTCCATTCAGCTTCACGCAAAATGTACTTTTGTATTTTGCCAGTTGCTGTTTTTGGCAATGAACCAAAATCCACATACTTCGGAGCTTTAAAATGAGCAATCCTGTCTCTGCAGAATTGTATAATATCATCGCTCTTTATCTGCTGCCCCTCTCTTGTAACTACAAACGCTTTCGGCACTTCCCCCCATTTCTCATCTGGAACACCTATGACTGACACTTCTAGTACTCCTGGGTGCTCCATAATTACTTTTTCAACTTGCTGGCTTGATATATTTTCTCCGCCGGAAATAATTACATCTTTTGCTCGATCTTGTAATTCTATATATCCATCTTCGTGCCACACTGCAAGATCACCCGAATGAAACCAATCGCCCTTAAAGGCCTGTTTGGTTGCTTCAGTGTTTTCATGATATCCAGTCATAACGTTGTTTCCTCTCATTACAACTTCACCGACTGTAATTCCGTCGCGGGGAATATCATTCATTCTCTTATCAACAACTTTGAGCCCTGTTTGAGCAACTATATATGGCACTCCCTGGCGAGATTTAAGTATGGCCTGATCAGAATCTGATAAATTTACCCATGAGTCTTGAATTGCGCATATAGTATGTGGTCCGTATGTTTCAGTTAAACCATATGCGTGATACAAAGTAGCACCCATTCCTTCTATACTGCGTATAACTTGCGGGGCCGGTGGGGCGCCAGCAGTCATTATGTTTAATCCCTCAATATTAGCTACCTTTGATTCTGCAGATGAATATAGGCTAGTTAGAACTGTGGGCGCACCGCACATGTGACTAATAGATTCTTTAGAAATTAAATTAAATATTTCTTTCGGGTCCGATTTTCGTAAACATACATGAGTGCCTCCAACAGCAGTGACTCCCCAAGTAAAGCACCAGCCGTTACAATGGAACATCGGCAGAGTCCACAAGTAACGAGTTTTCCAATTCATGCTACATTCCAAAGCTTCACCAATCCCCGCTAAGTATGCCCCTCTAGCATGATATTCAACTCCTTTCGGCAATCCAGTTGTACCCGATGTATAGTTAATGGATATTGTGTCCAACTCGTCTTTCAATTGAACGTTTTTAGATTTAGTTGATGCTGTAGACAAGTATGTTTCGTAATCCGTATCAGATAGTTCTATATTTATAGGGAAATCGTCTGTAACTTGTATGAATTTCGTAACTGTTTCAAGTTGATCAACTATCTCGAGTATCTTTGTGGAAAATTCTGAATCTAAAACCAATACTTTTACTTTAGAATGGTTCAAAATATATAAAATCTCATGAGATGAGAGTCTTATATTAATGGCAACAAGTATAGCCCCAAGCTTCATTGGTCCATAATGCCCTTCAAGCATGGCCGGAATATTTGGACAAAGAAATCCGACTTTGTCTCCAGCACGTATCCCGCTATCGTCCAAAGCATTAGCTAGTCGATTTACTCGATCAGCAAACTCAGAATATGTATACCGATTATTCTTATAGATTACTGCTTCTTTTTCAGGGTAAACTAAAGAACTTCTATCTAAAAATGAAACAGGGTTCAGTTGATCATAAGAAACTGATTTAATCATCAAGCACTCCTCCTCTTTAACAATCATTTGTGTTTTCATATTCGATGACTTACAAAAGATTCGCTAACACTATAGCATCAAAGGGCAATATATAAGCTTATTCGCTTGAAGCTCTAATAGTTAATTCAATTTACGATATAATGGGTACCTCAAACACTTTAAAGCTAAATCTTTAGCCTAATTATCCATGCTATTTACCTAAAATGACTTTATATTTTTCTAGATTTGTATTGTTTTGTACTGATTCAGTAAATGATTTTATGTATAAAAACTGCCCCTATGTTGCAGGCGCTATAGCTTTTTACACAATGTTTAGCCTTTTCCCTTTATTTTTAGGTGTTGTATCCATTCTTGGGTTTGCTTTAGGCCCTCAGACAGAGCAATCTGAATTAGTTCAACAAATCGCAGATGTTGTGCCAATATCAAAAGAATTCATTGAATCGACATTGAATGACGTTGTTAACGCCAGGGCAATCACAGGTTTCTTTGGGGTTTTTGGAGTGGTTTGGGCCAGTACAGCTGCGTTCGGGGCGATACGTAAAGGGATAAATAATGCCTGGGGGATTCGAAAAACCAGGCCATTTCTCAGAGAGCGATTTATGGACATTTCTTTAGTAATCGGCGGTGGAACTTTAGTGGTCGTCCTTCTTTTTATAACACCTATATTCAGCTTACTGAAGGAATTCACTGGGCTTATTGCACCTAATTCATTTTTGCAGAATGAGATTTTGTGGGATCTAGCTACAAATTTAGTGTCACCTTTGATTTCATTTTGCATTTTTACATTGATTTACTATTTCATCCCAAACACAAATGTTCGAATACAAGATGTATGGCCAACAGCTTTAGGTGTGGCAATCGCATTTTGGTTAGAAAACGCGATATTTGTATGGTGGGTACAGACTTTCCCAATACACAACGCAGTTTATGGGCCTGTAGGAGCGATATTGGCTCTTTTAACTTGGGTCTATATATCCGCCACTATTTTATTATTCGGAGCACTATTGTGCTCCAGATACTCTGGCTACACTAAAGCTTATGAGGGAGTCGATAACGTCAACATAACCGGAATTAAACTGGTCCTGTCATCCGTTACACGGGTGCGCTTAAGAAATATTAAGAATTCGTCAGCGCCTTTTACAATTTGACCTGCATTATCAAAGATTATTTCGGGGCATTTCGATAGTTCCAGTTAAAGCACCTATATTGCGAATTTTTACACTCTCTGCAAGTATATCTATATGCAAATCGGACAATTTGAAATACCTGAACCTGTTCCTGAACTTAAAAACACAGTTGCCTTTGCTATGCTAAAGCCATGGATTGATGTAGGAAGGGTGGGTAGTTTAGTACTAAATAAGCTTGAAAGCCATTTTGACGCGAAAGAGTTAACCCGGCTATCCAAACCCGGGAAGTATTTTGATTTCACTAGATATCGCCCACGTTTAGTCATGTCTGGAGACAAAAGAACCCTTTCAATTCCCAACACAATAATCCGGCATGCATATGATGCTAAAAATGATCGCTCTTTGATGTTTTTACATATACGTGAGCCACATATGGCTGGTGAGGATTATGCGAATTCAATTTCGAATTTACTCATTCACTTTAATGTAAAAGAATATTGCAGAATTGGAGGGATGTATGATTCTGTTCCACATTCTAGAAAGCTCATTGTCACTGGAAGTTTAACTGAAAACCAATATGAGTTAGCAGATGAATTAATAACATCTAGATCGAGCAATTATACCGGTCCTACCAGCATTGTGAATCTAGTCAGTGAGCACTTGTCCGAACGGAAGTGTAATGTGACTAGCTTAATGGTCCACATGCCACAATACGCTAAATTAGAAACAGACCAAATGGCTGTTTCACGGCTACTGGAGTGTATAAGTGCAACGCACAATATTGCTACCGCTCTTTCTGATAACTCCTTAGGGGAAAACCAATATAAAGAAATAGACAGAGCAGTAGCTAGTAATCCAGAAATGCAGCTACTTATCCAACAACTTGAAGCATATTACGATCGCAGCCATGACCCTAGCCAAGATATTTCTGAGCCTAAAGAATCAAATTTATCGCCTGAAATAGAAAGCTTTTTAAATGAAATGGGAGAACAGTTTAACCAAAAATAAATAAACTGCAGTTTATTTTTCAGGTTTACTTAAAGCTTGCTTTGCTTTTTCAGTTATTTCAAACCGACGCGGGCGGCGATTAGGATTTGGCTCTGTAACTCCCATCTCTAGCAACATAGGTAGAATGTATTTTACAAATCGTTGCCCGACTGCACCGCTAGTACCATTAGCTAGGGGGTGGTCAGGGAAAATATTTTTCACAACATCCCTACAATCTGTGCTTTTAAACAATCCCATTGGCATCTTATCCACAATTTCAGTGGCTATCACCCGATCTGATATAGGATCAACTTTTGGCTTATTGCTACTTAAACCTTGTTCTTTTATTATTGGACTTTTTAGTTGTACAGAAGTTTTTTCAACTTTAGAGTCGTTCTTAATTTTGTCAATCCCTGATTCAGGTTTAATGGAATCAGTGCTGCTATCTAAAGAAGGTTTTTTATCAGACACACTAGAAGTGTGGTCGGTATTTACTTGAGTCGGTTTAGCGGGGCCTCTACTTGCAGTATGGTCGCTATTTACTTGAGTCGGTTTAGCGGGGCCTCTACTTGCAGTATGGTCGCTATTTACTTGAGTCGGTTTAGCGGGGCCTCTACTTGTGTTTCTGGGCGTATAGGGTCGAGTTTTATTAGGAGTGCTTCTTAGAGTATTCCGGTCAGAATTACCTGTGTTATCTTGATGGGATGAACCTCTGCTTGATGTGCGGCCAGAATAAGTTCGTCCCCCTTGAGATAGTCCTCTCCCTGACGAATGACTTGAGTAACTTGACTGCTCAGTCTTCACGACAAAATTATGTTCGTTTGGAAAATAACGCCTTATGTTCAAAGACTTGGTTCCTCTTCGATCAGTTAAAATCCATAGGAAAGGAGGGTTAGCTTTTTCTTCTTCCGGAGCTTCTTCTCGAATTTTGACATATAAGGACATAAAGTCGCTATCGTCACTAAACACGGCAACGCTTTTTACGCGACGTCTAACAAAGTCTGCGATCACATCACTTGCAATTGCTATATCAGCGGAGTTTTTTGAAAGATGGCCGCTAAATCTTTGAACGCCTCGAACCCTAACTTCTGATTTACGGAATTGAGATATAGCCCACATACGCCATAGCTCTACTTGATCACCGGGAACATATAGAGTCACCAAACTAGGCCTTGGAAAACTGCTGGGCCATTGTTCAAGTAATGCTGAAATCAGGCTTTTGGCATCTTCTTGAAGGTTTTCTATGTCTATGTATAAGCCGGAACCGCTAGATATACTGTGTTTTTTTGTAAAGATATTTGTAATTAAGTTCAATTTTCATCTCAGAATACTAACTTGCAAATACAAGCTAATACCTTATTAGTTATTTTATTTTATACTTTAAGGGTCATTAAAAGAATTCATTGGAGTGTTATTTTTCTGTATAAACACGTAATTGGTTTAGTTTTATAAGACTATTTTATATCTTTAAACCTAGTACCGGGTTCGATGCGAAGAATTTTCGACCATTCAGCCGCTGTAGATTTATCCTTTCCCGAAGGTTTAATCTTTTCTATTCTAATAGCACCGCCATTACACGAAATCAATATGCCTTCTTCCGTAATTTGTATCACTTCTCCTGCTTCGGTTAGACTGGCACATGAAACTCGGCTGGATTTATACAAACTTAATTCGACCCCATTAAAGTATGTTTTTGCACCAGGTGACGGATCACTGCCACGAATTAAATTATGTATCACGTTAATGGATTCACTCCAGTTTATAACTACATCCTTAGATTTACACCACCCTTCATAGGTGGCTTGTGGGTGATCTTGCTCTATTCTGGGTGCTGTTCCTTTACGAACCATCACTGCGGCGTCAATTAACGCATTCACACCCTGAGGAAACAGACTATTAAAATATAATGATCCCGTAGTATCCTCAGGGCCTATATCAACTTTTTTTTGATAGAGAATTGGGCCAGTATCTAATCCTCCATCAGGCCAAAAGATCGTGAATCCAGTTGTTTTATCTCCGTTTATAATCGACCAATTAATTGCGCTCGGGCCTCTATGTTTTGGAAGCAAACTTGGATGATATTGTATTGTTCCTTTTTTAGGTGATGTTAAAATCTCGTCTGGCACTATGTCAATAACGTAAGCCATAATGCAAAGGTCAGCGGATAAAGCTTTAAAAATATCGATGCATTGACTATCTCTCATTCGAGAAAACTGAAAAACCGGTATCCCACTCAATTCTGCGCTAGCTTTAATCGGATCTTGCGGTCGATTTTCCTTGTCTGGCGGACAAAACACACCTACTATATTTTCATGTTCGCGTACCAGTGCCTTGAGAACAGCCTCGCCGAAAGCTGATTGGCCGATAATTGCAATTCGCATGGTATGCCCCTTCAACTTTAATGACCGAAGAGTATATTCTATTAAATATAACAATAAAATATAACTATGAAATGCTGCCAAGAATATAATCAATCGACTTGAACAGTTTTTATACATTTATGGAGTGTACTGCTTTTGAATAAACGAAATGTTGAAATTTACGATTATGCTTCTGAATTATTAGACAAACCAAGAGCTCATTTAAAACTAAGCTTAGTACAAGATGAAACTGGATTAAGAATTACCTACAATGAAAAACTTTTGATGTTGTTTAATTTAACTCATGATGGCATGTTGGCTGCAGGTTTTGTAAGTAAAGCATTAGGGACAAATATACCTCCTTTAGGGGAAACCAGCTGGGCACGAGTATCAACTGGGGTTTTGTTTCGAGCCACATCTATCGCTCAGCTTGACTATACCAATGAAGCCTCTTTCGAGCTTTTAGAACGTTGGTTAAGCGAAGCCGATTTACAGCGTGGCAATAAGCCAAAACAATGATTATTTTTAAATAGACTTATTTCAGACGTGTCATATAATGCTTATTTACGAAATACAAAATCTCTAAAGTGCAGACATTTGTGTGAAATACTCAGAACTTAAGCCTGGCCAGATTGTATCGACCCAACAGTTTATTTTAGATAAAACATTCCTTGATGGTTATATCAAATCAACGAGTGATACCGCAGGCAACAGTTGCGTCGATTTTGCCCCCCCTATGTCTATAGCCGCTCTTGCGGTTAGAGCAGCCATAACGGATCTAAAAATCCCTGGCGGAACGCTCCATTTAACACAAGAGGTGGAATTTTTTGGCCCCGTTCCCGTTGGAGAAACGATCTCGTGCTCAGCAAAATTACTTCAAAACTCTCTTAGGTCAGGAATGAGAGTGTTAGTTATAGAGTTATCAGTTAAAAGTAATGGCGGCTCACACCTTATGTCAGGGAAAAGCACGATCACTGTGCCAAATTAAATTATGAACAATTTTTCCTTTAACGAAAATCAAAAATTAACGCCGATCGAAATGAAAGTTACGCAATCACGCATTAATGATTATGCGAAAGCCTCTGGAGACTTCAACCCGATACACATCAACCAAGAGTTTGCCTCTCAATCTCATTTTGGAAGAACAATTGCACATGGCATGTTAATTGCAGCCTTAGTTTCCAATCTCATGTCAAAAAACTTTTCTAATGTGTGGGCAGAGTCTGGAAAATTAAAAGTTAGATTTCGCGGACCTGTTTATGCTGAGGAGACAGTAATAGCACGCGGATATGTAAAAAAAGTGGAGCCATATAGTCCAGGTCATATCAAAGTCACATTTGTTATAGAAGTCGCAAAAAATACTACAGAATCATCTGATTCTAGCGTCGAGCTAGCAATTACGGGGCAAGCTTCTTTAATTAGCAAACTATAATATGCGTTTAAAGAGTTTAATATAAACTAACTCAGTTGAGATAATTATGGGAAAATTGATTAAAATTGCATTGGATACAATGGGCGGTGATTTTGGCCCAGAAGAAACTGTTGCTGCCGCAGTGCAAGCGGCAAGTGATTATAATGTTGGAATACAGCTTGTAGGTGACAAAAACTTAGTTGATGCAGAGCTTCTTAACTACCCAGAAGCTAAATCTTTGGACATTGTCGTTATTCCCTCTGATGGAGTAATTTATGAACACGAACAGCCTGCAAAAGCCTTTAGGCAAAAACAACATTCATCCATCGTCATTGCAACACAACTAGTAGCCTCTAACCGTTCAGACGCTTGTGTCTCTATGGGTTCAACTGGAGCTGCAATGACTGCTGCTGCTCTTATTTTTGGATTAATGGACGGGATAGAACGTCCAGCATTAGGGGGGCCAATTATTGGACTTGCCCCAAAAACAATTATTGTCGATCTAGGAACCAATGTTGACTGCAAGCCTTCTCAGCTTTTATCTTTTGCGATAATTGGAGAGGTTTTTGCTAATATCTTTTGGAATATCAGCACGCCTAAGGTTGGCATTCTAAGTGTTGGGGCAGAAATTGGAAAGGGCAATAAGCAAGTTAAGGAAACAACTGAACTATTGTCTTCCAGCGGTTTAAATTTCATTGGAAACATCGAGGGCAACGACCTACCTACAGGCTCCGTTGATGTGGTAATTTGTGATGGCTTTGTAGGTAACATTGTGATGAAATTAACAGAGGGATTGGGGGCTGAACTATCAAGACATATCACAGAATCTTTAAAAGGAATTATCGATCCCAAAACTGCTAAAGTTTTAGAAAAAGAGATTTTTAGAGTAACAAATCCAGTCGCTAATTTTGGAGCAGGTCCTTTATTAGGCGTTAATGGTATCTCATTTATCGGTCACGGTAAGTCAAGACGTGATGAAATTGTTAGTGCTATAGCGACAGCAAAAAAAACAGTGGAGCGAGATTTTATTAATCAAATACAAAAAAGACTTTCTGAAACGCTTTCAACTCTAACAAAAGTCGAAACAGATGAAAGATAATAGTGAAATGAACGATAGATATGCATTAGTAACCGGGGCAGCAAAAGGGATAGGGAAATCATGCGTATTGCACTTGGCTAAAATGGGTATAAATGTTGCAATCAATTATCGATCATCTAAAAAGGAAGCTGAACTTCTACTCAAAGAGATTGAAGCTATAGGTGTTAAAGGCTTAATTGTTAAGGCGAATGTTAGCGACCTCAATGAAGTAAAAAACATGACTAAGTCTATACTTTGCCATTTTCCTAGAATTGACATACTTGTAAATAACGCAGGAATAATCGATGACACCTTGATCGTCAGAATGAAGGATGAAAACTGGAAACCCGTAATCGATACAAATTTAAACGGCACTTTTTATTGTACAAGAGAGTTTATTCGCGAAATGATGTCCAACAGATGGGGAAGAATAATTAATATAGGGTCGATAGTAGGGTCAAGGGGTAATGCAGGGCAATCAAATTATTCTACAAGTAAAGCAGGCATTATTGGTTTTACTAAATCCTTAGCCAAGGAGCTTGCCGCAAGAAATATTACGGCCAATGTAATTGAACCAGGTTATATTGATACTGACACGGTAGCTGTGCTTGGAGATAAATTTAAAGGCACTATAAAAGGGAAAATACCTATGGGGTATTTAGGGACTCCCGATGATTTAGGCCCCATAGTTGCATTTATTGCTTCTGACCAAGCCAGGTATATCACTGGACAAGTTATAGCTGTAGATGGCGGCCTAGCAGTATAAATATAAACTTTTGTGATAATGATGTTACTAGCCACATTATCAACCTTATCAACTTGCATATAAGTAAACAAAAGGAGCCAAGTTATAAAAACTAACAAAACACTAAATGGTAAAGTGGCCTTGGTTACTGGTGGCTCAAGGGGTATTGGCAAAACAATAGCCTTAGATCTCGCTCGCCGGGGAGCAAACATCGCGTTTAATTACCTTAGAAGTTATGATGCTGCCGCGCAAACAGAAAAGGAAATCAAAAAACTTGGAGTCGATTGTCTTAGTATAAAAGCGCATGTAGGAAACCCTGACAAGATAAAAGATTTGTTCAATCGCATCGAAGAAAAATACGGGCAGCTAGATATATTAGTTAACAATGCTGCAACCGGAGTCCAGCGTAATGCTATAGACCTAGACGCAAAACATTGGGATTGGACTATGTCAGTTAATGCTCGAGGTCCTTGGCTCTGTTCAATAGAGGCGGCTCGCCTAATGAAAAACGGAGGGTGCATAGTAAACATCTCAAGCTTAGGATCTCGCAGGGTTTTACCATATTATTTTTCTGTAGGGACCTCAAAAGCAACCCTAGAAGCGATAACCAAATATCTTGCTGTAGAACTTGCGCCATTAAATATTCGCGTTAATGCGATCTCGGGGGGTTATGTAGAAACTGATGCCTTTGACTCATTTCCAAACAAAGAAGATATGGTTGCAGCAACTGAAACCACAATAACCACTAGATCTCTTAACCCTCAAGACTTAGCTAATGCCGTAGCATTTCTATGCAGCAATGAATCAGAAATGATACGAGGTCATATCCTAGTTGTTGATGGTGGAGTAACATTAACCGCATGATTATTGATATCAATCACTCTGGAATTGTCGTTCCTAATCTAGATGTCGCTATCGATTTTTATACAAAAATTATAGGGTTGAATCTAATTGAGATCCGGGAAAGAGATGGAGCGGGCATATCTCAAGTATTGGGATATAAAGACACCAAAATAAAAGTCGCTGACGTTAGCACTCCAACTGGACAAATAATTGAATTAATCGAGTACATTAATCCATCATCTCAGAATGCTAAATCCAGTGAGCGGGCAGAATTGACCGCTTCCCACATAGCTTTTAACGTAAAAAACATACAAGAATGCTACGAATTTTTAATCC
>QGNM01000036.1 GCA_003228095.2 Chloroflexota bacterium
AACGCGTTTTTCCTGCATCTCTAGCTTTAGTTAATGCCTCTATGACCTCACCTTGTTCTAAAACCTCAACACTACATGAGTGCAATTGGAATAAATCGACATAGTCTGTTTTTAAACGCTTTAAACTACGGTCGAGTGTTAGCAAAATCCCTTCAATTGACCAATCGAAGTCATATTCTCCTGACTCCTGGAGCCCTGAAGGATGGCCGCATTTGGTAGCAAGTAGGAATTCAGATCGCCTGTCTGATATTGATTGCCCAACCATTTCTTCGCTATAAAAATAACATTCTGCTGTGTCAAAGAATGTTATTCCTTGATCTAATGCTGTTTTTAGAACAACTTCTACGGTTTTTATAGTGTCGAATGTTTCCTCGAACCCAATAGCAGCTAAGCCAATTCCTAGCCGACTAACCTCCATTCCCGTATTGCCAAGTATTCGCGTTTCCATGAAGTCCTCCAAGGATTATTTTGTACGACGACTGGCCATTGTGGAAAATAATGAACAGCCCAAATCAGAGTGTATTGTAGTATGCGGATAGTGTTTTTATAAATCTAAATATTCTTCTAGTGGCAGCACATTGTAATGGTCGTTTGGCCTGTTGATCGATTCTGCTACAGCGCGAGCAGTATCTATCGAAGTAAAACAGGGTACGCCCTTTTCTGCAGAAACTCTTCTTATTGCAAATCCATCCTGCAATACTTCTCTGTCGCCCGTCACCGTATTTATAACGCCATCTACCGACCCTTCACTAATAATATCTACGACATTTGGATGTCCTTCTCCTAGCCGTTTAGTTATTGCCACAACTTCAAATCCAAGCTCAGTGATCATTTTTGCAGTCCCTTCTGTTGCATAAAAATGATAGCCGCTTTGGTTTAATTGCTTTATTAATGTTCTAGCATCAGGCTTGTCTTTATCAGCGATAGATAAAAGCATGGATCCTTCTTTTGGCAACATTAATCCAGCAGAGATTAAGGCCTTGCTAACCGCGCTGGAAAAGTCATAATCGATTCCCATGACTTCGCCAGTTGATTTCATTTCAGGTCCAAGGTAGGTGTCCACTCCTGTCAATTTTGCCATGGAGAAAACAGGGGCTTTTACCGCAACCACATTTTGCTTTTTGGCTAAACCGCCAGAATAACCTTGTTTTTCAAGTGATATTCCCATCATAGAGTTGACCGCAAGCTTTATCATTGGCACATTGGTGACTTTTGAAATAAAAGGTATGGTTCTGGATGACCTAGGGTTAACTTCAATCACGTACACCTCAGGCTTAGAGGGTTGTCTAGATTCGTTGGGAGCCGATGGACTTCTGTAAGATGTGCCTCCTAGTAAAACATACTGAATGTTCATTAACCCTTTTATACCAAGGCCCTTACCAATTTTGGTCGTGTAGTCGACGATGGTGTTTACTTCATCAGTGCTTAAAGTAAGGCCGGGATATATTGCCATAGAGTCGCCAGAATGTACTCCGGCTCGCTCAACATGTTCCATAATTCCCGGTATCAAAACATCATTCCCATCGCAAACAGCATCAACTTCCACCTCCCTGCCCTCAAAATATTTATCTACTAGAACCCTACGTCCAATCCCGGCTTCAAAAGCGATTGCCATATACTTTTTTAATTCTGATGGGGTTTGTACAATTTCCATAGCCCTGCCACCTAAAACATAACTGGGGCGAACTAGTACTGGGTACCCAATCTCATCAGCAACTTTTAGAGCCTCCTTAGTGTCGGCTACCGCCGAACCAGGAGGATTGGGGATGTTAAGTCGTTTGAGGAACTCCTCAAAAAGGTGCCTGTCGGATGCTATGTCTATTGTGCGGGCTGTTGATCCTAAAATACCGAGCCCAGCTGACTCTAAAGATTGAGATAAATTTATCGCTGTTTGGCCCCCAAACTGAACAATGGTGTTTGGTACATCAGACGAAAGCGGACCTAAAGTTGTTTCATTTTCTATGATATCCATTATGCTTTCGGAGTCTAAAGGTTCAAAATACAAGCGATCGGAAGAATCAAAGTCCGTCGATACAGTTTCTGGGTTTGAGTTCACCATAATACTTTGCACCCCAGAGTCTCTTAGAGCCTGAGACGCATGTACTGAGCAGTAGTCAAATTCAATCCCCTGTCCGATTCTTATCGGCCCCGATCCTATAACTACAACTTTAGGGCCCTGCAATGGCAAAGCTTCATTTTCTTGCTCATAGGTTGAATAGAAGTAAGATGTTTGGGCTTCAAATTCACCTGCACAAGTATCAACCATTTTGTATACGGGCCGTATTCCCTCTTTTAATCTGAATTGGCGGACTTGCGTTTCAGTGCGGTCAGTTAAAGTAGCAATTTGGGCATCAGAGAATCCCATACTTTTAGCGAGTTGCATTAATTGATTAGTAATAACTTCATTTAAAAGCCTTGTCTCCATAGATACGATTCTGTTTAATGAATTAATGAACCAAGGGTCTACATATGTGATTTCTGATAGTTTTATAGGATCGTGGTTATGGCGCAAAGCAGATAACAAAAACCATAAACGCTCATCATGAGGTTTAAGGCTTGCAGTCGTTTCGTTTATTTCTGTCAAGCCCGGATCCCATAAAATATCACGACTTGTAATTTCTAAAGACCGTACGGCCTTTAAGAAAGCAGCCTCAAAGGTTCGTTCAATTGCCATCACTTCCCCGGTGGCTTTCATCTGGGTTCCAAGTGATCGGTCTCCTTTAGCAAACTTGTCAAAGGGCCAGCGTGGTATTTTAACAATACAGTAGTCTAAAGCCGGCTCGAAAGCAGCAGAAGTTTTGCCTGTAACTTGATTTGGTATTTCGTCCAGCTTACGTCCGATAGCGATCTTAGCTGCAACCCTAGCAATAGGGTATCCAGTAGCTTTACTAGCTAAGGCCGAGCTTCTGCTAACTCTTGGATTCACTTCAATTACATAATATTCTGGCCCTTTGTATTCCCCTAGGCCTAGCTTAGAAGAAATTAGACTGCCAGGTCGCAAGGCAAGCTGTACATTACAACCCCCCTCTACCCCTAAAGCCCTTATTATATTTAGACTTGCTGTTCTAAGTAGGTGGTAATCTTTATCCGTCAGAGTTTGGCTTGGCGCAACCACTATTGAATCACCGGTGTGAACGCCCATAGGGTCAAAGTTTTCCATGTTGCAAACGGTGATACAGTTGTCTGCACTATCTCGCATAACTTCATATTCAACTTCTTTCCAGCCAACTAGTGACCGCTCTACCAATACCTGAGATATTGGGCTTGCTGCTAGGCCGCTGGTTATGAATTTTCTATAATCGTGGACTGTGCTAGCAATTCCTCCGCCTGTACCTCCTAGTGTGTATGCCGGCCTAATTACTGCAGGTAGTCCAATTTTTACCAAAGCATGCTCGCCCTCTTCTACAGTCTCAACTATTTCGCTGTCTGGTGTGGGCTCTCCAATCCGATTTAGTAAAGAACGAAATGCCTCCCGGTCTTCAGCAAGTCTGATTGAACTTATCGGCGTGCCTAATGACGTCACGTTATATTTCTCTAATATTCCCGCGTCTGCTAGCTGAACCGCCAGGTTTAATCCAGTTTGCCCGCCTAAAGTTGGCAGGAGGCCCTGGGGCCTTTCGGAAGCGATGATTCGCTCAATGACCTCTATTGTTAATGGCTCAATATAAACCTTGTCAGCAACCTCTCTGTCCGTCATGATCGTAGCTGGGTTTGAGTTAATTAGAACAACAGACACGCCTTCTTCTCGAAGAGATTTACACGCCTGTGTGCCTGCATAATCAAACTCTGCTGCTTGGCCAATAATGATTGGCCCTGAACCTATTACTAAGACTTTTTTTATATCCATCACTTATGCTTTCTTATCATGTCTATAAATTCATCAAAAATATATTCGTTATCTTTAGGTCCCGGGGAAGCTTCAGAGTGGTATTGAATTGCCATTATTGGCAAAGATTTATGCCTGAATCCTTCAACAGTAGAATCATTTAAGCTTTCATGCGTTATTTCAACATCATTAGGCAAGGAGTCGCGATCGACAGAATAGCCGTGATTTTGCGCTGTAATGTAAACGCGTCCGGATCGCAAATCCTTTACAGGATGATTTGCGCCTCTGTGGCCGAATTTGAGCTTGTAAGTTTTGGCACCAAAGCAACGGGCTAAAATTTGATTACCTAGGCATATGCCAAAAATAGGAACGTTTCCGATTAAGTTTTTTGCGTTATTAACTGCATAGTTTAGCATTTCTGGATCGCCTGGTCCGGGTGATAACAAAACCCCGTCTGGATTTAAGTCCATTAGGTCTTTCGCGGGTGTGTCGGCTGGGAAAACGGTCACATCACAATTGCGCTCAGCAAGCAAGCGCAATATGTTGTACTTTACACCGTAATCTGAAACTAGAATGCGCAACGGGTTACTTTGTAAATTTGATTCCCATTTCTCCGCCACTGCTGAAGTTACGCGCCTAACTAAATCGATTTCTCCATATCCATGAGATGATTTAATTAATTTAACACCAGATTCTATAGATGAAGCTATTGCGCCCATCATAACGCCCTTACTTCGCAGGCGTCGCGTAATTGCCCTAGTATCAATGCCGGCTATGCCTGGAATATTCTGTGATTTCAAGAAATTATTAACCGTTACCGTTTCGTGGCTGTGGCTTGGGAAATCACAATCTTGTTTTATTGCGAATCCTGTCACCTGAATTTTGGAAGATTCTGAGTCAACCTGATTAATGCCATAATTACCAATTAATGGGTATGTTGGAACAACTATTTGCCCGGCAAAGGAAGGGTCTGTAAGCATTTCTTGATAGCCAGTCATAGATGTTGAGAAAACAACTTCACCGACAACGTCAGTGCTTGAGCCAATAGAATAACCGTTGAAGCTGGACTTATCTTCGAGAACCAGAAAACAATTTTTCATGTATAAAGTAAATCCTTGTTAAGTTCTGAATACACAACCTGTCCTTTGTATATAGTTAGAATAACTTTGCCTTTCAATTTTTGTCCGTGTAATGGTGAGTTTTTGCCCTTGGAAACAAATTGATTAGTGTCTACTGTCCAGCCAGTATTCATATCGAACAATGTTAGGTCAGCGCTAAAGCCTTTAGTTATCTGGCCTATTTTTTTATTTGACGTTTGAAGAAGTCGCGCAGGAGACGACGCCATAGATTCAATCAGTCGAGGTAAATTTAGTTTTTTGTTGTGAACAAGAGACAATGCTGAAGCAAAGGCGGTTTCAAGATTGGAAATACCAAACGCGGCTTCTTGCATTGGGCATAGCTTTTCTGTATAGGCATGAGGAGCATGGTCAGTAGCGATAATGTCAATTATGCCATCAGCCAGGCCCTCGACAAGGGCGTCAACGTCCTCTTGGGTGCGTAATGGGGGGTTGACCTTGGACATGGTGTTATAGGCGTCTTCACTAAGCGGCTTGTAGATGCCGCTTGATCCAGGTCTATGTAAAACAGCTTCCTCGGTTAATGTAAGATGGTGGGGAGTCGCTTCAGCCGTTATTCTTACCCCTAGCTTCTTGGCTCTTCTAATTGAGTCTACGCTTCCTTTGGTGCTAACGTGTGCTAAATGCACCCACCCTCCAGTGAGTTTTGCTAAAGCTATATTTCTGTTAACCATTTGTTCTTCTGCAGCAGCGGGTATCCCTTGTAGGCCTAGGCGAGAAGCAATCCAGCCCTCATTTATTTGCCCATTAGTAAATAGGCTGGATACTTCGCAGTGATCTATAATTGGAACACCTAATGCAGAGGAATATTCGAGAGCATGTCTCATTAAAATGTCACTGGAGATAGGATTTCCGTCGTCTGAAAAACCTATGGCGCCTGCATCCACCATGTCAGCCATTTCTGTTAGTTCCTTTCCGGCGCTATTTTTTGTTGCTGCTCCTATGGGAAGCACGCGTGCTGGCTGGCCCTTTGCCTTATCCATAAGAGATTGGATAGCTGTGGCATTATCAGCCACCGGATTTGTGTTGGGCATGGCGCAAATCGTTGTGAAGCCCCCTTTTACTGCTGCGGCTGTTCCCGACCTCACAGTTTCTTTATATTCAAACCCGGGTTCTCTTAGATGGCAGTGAAGGTCTATTAATCCTGGCGCTAATACTAAGCCTGTAGCGTTTATACTGATTGCACCGTCAGAAGCACCTATGTTTACCCCTGTATCCTTTATTTCACCCGCATCTACTAAAACATCTATTTTTTTATCAATGCCATTAGCCGGACAAATCACCCGGGCGCCCTTTATTAGTAATCTATCTTTCATTTACCACCTCTATTTGCTGCAGCTACTGCATAAAGTAAAGCCATCCTAACTGCAACGCCATTTTTAACCTGCTCTTGGATTACCGAATGAGGCCCATGTGCGATTTCGGTGTTGATTTCTACGTTTTCGTTCATTGGCCCGGGGTGCATCACTATTACTTTTTTATTGGCCAGACTTAAGATTTCTCTATTAATACCGTATAGCCTCGAATACTCCCTTAGAGAAGGTAGCCGCCCTTTACTTTGCCGTTCAGCTTGAAGCCTTAATGCCATCACTACATCAGCGTCCTTAATAGCTTCGGATAAATTGTGGGTAACAGACACTGATTTAAAAGGATGGTCTTTGGAAAACCCATTAATAAAGTCTGGAGGCATTAGAGTGGGGGGGGCACATAGCGTGACCCTTGCCCCCATTTTAGTAAGTCCCCATAAATTTGACCTGGCAACCCGACTATATAAAATATCCCCAACTATTACTACTTTGCGGTTTTTAATGTCACCAAAATGCGATTGTATCGTGTAGAGATCTAATAAAGCTTGTGATGGGTGGGCATGGTATCCATCTCCGGCGTTGATAATGCTTGAATTAAGGTGTCGAGCCAAAAAATTAGTGGATCCCGAATGAGGGTGCCTAACTACAATTATATCCGCCTGCATTGCCTGTATGCTTAATGCTGTATTGTAAAGAGATTCCCCCTTTTTTGCGCTGCTTGCTGAATCAGATATATTAATCACATCTGCAGAAAGAATCTTGCCTGCCTGCTCAAATGAGGCCCTGGTTCTTGTAGACGGTTCGTGGAAAAGGGTAACAATTGTTTTGCCGCGCAAGGCAGGAACTTTTCGAACTGACCTCCCCATAACTTCTTGCATTGCAAGGGCATTGTCTAAAACCAACTGGATTTCGCCAGGAGTAAAATCATCTAAATCTAGCACATGTTTTCTCTCGTCGAACCGGTTACTTGCTAGGGGTTTTAGAGATGGAATACCAGCGTGTGGGCTCATAATTAATCCTCTAATCCTCTTTTACCGTCACTTCTTTCATTAATAATTAAACCGGGGTTCGGGGCTAAAGTAACTCCCTCGAGGCAGTCAACTTCCTCGAGCCTTACAGACACCGCCTCATTTCGTGAAGTAGGAATATTTTTGCCTATATAGTCTGGGCGAATTGGAACTTCCCTGTGGCCTCTATCTACCAAAACTGCTAATTGGATACTTTTAGCTCTGCCAAAATCAGTTAGTGCGTCCATCGCTGCCCGAATGCTTCGACCAGTATAAAGAACGTCGTCAACAAGTATGACAACTTGGTCTTCAATTGGCACTGGAAGTTCAGTGGATTTGATTATAGGTTTTGCTCTCCCAATAAAGTCATCCCTGTATAACGAGATGTCTAGCTTTCCAATCGGAAGATTTGTACCCTCGATGGAGTTTATAGTTTTTGCTATTCGTTGCGCCAAAGGAACTCCCCGTGTGTGCAAGCCTACAAGCACCAAATCTTTTGCACCCTTATTTCTCTCGAGGATTTCATGCGCAATGCGTGTTATAGCCCTCCGAAGTTCGTCAGAGTTTAGTATTAGCCTTTCATTTTTATTATGCATTAAAAAACCCTTGTCGGTTAATTTGACAAGGGGCTTGAATTTTTGAGGCGATACCTCGTTATTCGCTAGGATCTACCTAACATGCCTTGTCAGTCTCACCGGACTGTTCATTAAAGGATGAATAATTTTGGTTTATTGTACTTTGCTTTTTGCATAGACTCAACACAATATTGTCTCGATTCAACATCAAAAAGACCTGTGGATTTGTCTGATTACTTGAACTCCAGGCAGCTTGACCCTTAGGTGAGGAGGTAAATACAATGATTACTGAAATATTACAGAACACTATTTCGTTATATGCTTCGAGAAAGAATTTAGTATTAAAGTTTTATTAATGATGTTTAAAAAAGCTTACAATAGATTGAAAAATCACCCGGAACAACGCCCACCTACAGGAGGAGTTACCTTAATTGGTGAAAAAGTCATCTTGCGTGAAAAGAAACTCAATGATGCTTTAGAAGACTATACTTGGCGAAGAGATCCTGAGTTGTCTAAATTGGACGCTACACGGCCGATATCTATGTCGTTTGCTGACTACCATAGATATGCTAGAGAAGAACTTAGATATGATAGTTATTTTTCTGTGCGCCTGGCTGTTGACACTGAGGATGGTGTCCATATAGGTAATTGTATGTACTATGATATTAATGATAAACGCCAAGAAGCAGAACTTGGGATAATGATTGGTAATAGAGATTATTGGGGGCAAGGCTATGGATCCGATGCCGTAAAAACATTAATCGATTATGTTTTTACCTACACTCAATTGACTAAGATTTATTTACACACATTGAAAGAAAATTATAGGGCACGAAAATCGTTCTCAAAATCGGGATTAACCGAAATCCGCCAAGTAAAGCGTAGCGGCAAAGATTTTATCCGAATGGAAATCACCAAAGATGCATGGCTTGATTTGGAAAAACAACCAGAAAGCATTCAGGCTGAAGAATCGATGGCTAGAAAACCTTAATAAAATAGGTGGCTGTTAAATTCACATATAAAGAGGCTGTTGAGAAAGTGATGTCATTGGCCGATTTTGAAAGAAGTCGTTCAGCTCCTGAACATTCATCATTTCATTTAGAGCGAATGTCGTTGCTCTTTGAGAAACACGACAACGTGCATCTTATAACTCCATCGATACATATCGCCGGAACTAATGGGAAAGGCAGCGTCTCAGTAATGATCGCGGCGGCTTTGTCAGAAGCGGGGTATCTGACAGGGCTTTATACCTCTCCTCATCTACATAGTGTTAGAGAGAGAATCAGATTAAACGGAGTTTCGGTCTCAGAAAAAGTTTTTGCGGATTTAGTTTCGAAAACATGGACCGAAGTGCGTAATGTTTCAAATTTAGGCGGCTATGGAGGTGTCACTACTTTCGAGCTTGTGACTTTACTGGCCATTATTTATTTTGCAGAACAAGAAGTTGATTTACAGGTTGTAGAGGTTGGGCTGGGGGGAAGGCTGGACTCTACAAATTTAGTCAAGACAGAAATTAGCGTTATTACACCAATAGGCCTTGACCACACTGAAACTTTAGGGGATACCATACCTAAAATAGCGCGAGAAAAGGCAGGCATTATCAAAGCAGAGGTTCCTGTTATCGTAGCTCCCCAAAACCCTGAAGCACGAAAAGTGATTGGGCAAGTTGCGAACAATAAACGAGCGAAACTAATAGACGTGTCGGAAGAATGTACGTGGATGGCAGATAACAAGCACTTCAGCCGGCAGAAAGTTAATGTTAAAACTAAACAACAAGAATATAAATTTGAATTGGCCTTAGGGGGCAGCCATCAGGCACAAAACTCGGCAACTTCAATTGTTGCGCTCGAACAGCTTTCAAATAAAGGTTACGATATATTTGATTCGCCAGATATTTTATCTAATGCTTGGGTTAAATTAGATTGGCCTGGACGAATGGAACACATTAAATTCAATGATAAGCGAATTCTTTTAGATGGAGCCCATAATGAACTTGCGATTGAACAGCTTGTGTCCTCAATAATAAGAACACATAGAAAAACAATTATAGTTTTTGGCTCCCTTTTGGGGCACCAGCTGAATCCTATGATGGGCCTGTTGAAGAAACTAGGGGCTGAGTTAGTAATAGTAAAATCTAGACATCCGAAGGCACTTGGATGTCTGGAAATTGAAAAAGTAGCCCAGAAAGTTGGCATAAATATTTTGGGTAGCCGTGAGACTGTGTCTTCGGGGATAAAACTTGCCATTAAAGCGGCCACGAAGCAAGAGGAAATATTGGTTACAGGCTCATTTTCAGTTGTCGCTGAAGCACGAGAATATATTCTTGGTATCAATCCAGAGTTATATACAAATATTCGGATAGTAGAAAAGCCTGGCATTTAATACAATAGATCTAAGGCTTATTAGGAAAATGATTAGAGACAATAAATCTAACAGAAAAAGAGTTGTTATTACTGGAATGGGAGCTATGTCACCGTTGGGTGAAAGTCCTGAAAGTTTGTGGAGTGGACTTGTAGCCGGGAAGTCGGGCATAGACAAGATGGCAATAACTGACGCCACCGACTTTCCATGTAAATTCTCTGGAGAGGTTTGGGGCTTTGACCCGACTGATTATATGGATAGGAAAGAAGCGCGCAGAATGGGTAGATTTTCGCAATTTGCCGTAGCTGCAACCCAACAGGCTTTAGAAAATGCTGGTTTAGATTTACAAAACGAAAATAGAGAAAGAATAGGTGTGGTTCTGGGTAATGGTTCTGGAGGGTATCCAGAAACCGAACAAGCTGTTAGGACTTTAGTTAGCCGTGGCGGGATGAAAATCAATCCGTTTTACTTGCCCTCAATGTTGTGTAATATGGCAGCAGCAAACGTGAGCAGGCTTAATCGTTTTTATGGCTATACTAATACGATAGTAACGGCCTGTGCATCGGGTACTCAAGGTGTAGGAGAAGCTTCTGAAGCTATAAGGCGAGGTGCAGCAGATGTAATCGTAAGTGGAGGAACGGAAGCAGGCCTGTGTCAGCTAGGCCAGGGAGGGTTTAATGTAATAAGTGCACTCACGAGAAGAACCGATGACCCAAAGAAGGTAAGTCGTCCATTCGATGCAGATAGAGATGGATTTGTGCCAGCTGAGGGAGCAGGAGTTTTAATATTAGAAAGCTTAGAGCATGCAATAAGCCGTGGAGCAAATATATTGGCTGAAATTTTAGGCCAAGCAAGTTCCTCGGATGCCTTTCATCTCGTTCAACCTGATGACAAAGGTTTTGGAGCAGCAAGGGCGATAACTTGGGCATTAAAAGATGCTGGGCTTTTGCCAGGAGATATTGATTACATAAACGCCCATGGAACCTCAACTCAGCTAAATGACATGGCGGAGACAAAGGCAATTAAAAAATCTTTCGGAAGCAACGCCTACAAAGTGCCAATTAGTTCTACTAAATCAATGACAGGACATGCATTAGGCGCCGCAGGCGCCCTTGAGGCAATAGCATGCGTCAAAACAATCGAGAATAATACCGTTCATCCTACTGTTAATTATGAAACTAAAGATGAAGAGTGTGACCTTGACTATGTGCCTAATAAAGCCCGAAAAGTTAATGTAGATATCACACTATCAAATAGTTTCGGCTTCGGGGGCCAAAACGCATGCCTAATAATTGGCCGGTTTAATGATTAAGGCAGTTAAAGTTTAGTTATTTTAAATCAGAAAGACGAGGTAGAACTTCGTTGGCTAATAACTCCATCGAATGCACCCAATTCTCTTTGGGGTTCCATTCGTGACCCATTGCCAGCAACACTCCAAAGCCTCCAACATCATTATATAAAGCTCGTATTTTAGCCTCTACATCGTCCGGACTTCCAACAATCCAAATGTTATCTACCAAATACTCTAGTGTTATTTCAGAATCCGCCATATCAGGGTCTGACTTAAATACGTTCATTAGATTATATTTCGATAAAGACCTAAAGAAATAATCCTTAAAGTCTCTTGCCATAGTGCCTTCCAGCATTTCTTTGCGGGCCTGCTCTGTTGTATCTGCGATATAAACTTCTCTTGCGATCCTCCATGAGGAGTGATTTGCAGTGCGACCAGCTTTGCTCGCACCTTCTTCTACCGCATCCCAATGGGACCTTAACTTATTGGCAGGAGTGAAGTTAATGCTCATAGGAATATAGCCTTTTTCACCAGCCAAAAAAAGAGTTTCTGATTTTGGAGATACTCCAGCAACGCCGATAGGTGGATGAGGTTTTTGGTACGGAGGGATGTGATATTTAACACCAATCCAATCATCAGTTTCTGGTATGTTAAAGTCCCACCACTCTGAAACATATCTTCCAGGTTTAGGGTTATCCCAAATACCAAGAATGCAATCTAGGGCTTCTCTAGTCATAGCTTTGTTTTTCCCGCCTTCTAGGTCAAATCCGAAAACCTCGAGGTCTCCGGGAAAGCCTCCTGAGCCAACTCCCCAATGCAATCTGCCTTTTGCCATATGGTCTAATTGGGCGATTCGGTTTGCCAACACAAATGGGTTGTGATTCGGCATGCAGGTGACGCCAGTACCAAGGATTATGTTTTTTGTCAGGCCTAAGGCTTGAGCTATAAATAGGTCTGGCGCAGGGATGTTTTCCCATACAGAAGTAAAATGCTCGCCAACCCATGCTTCCTGAAAGCCCAGCTTATCTAAAGTAATAATTTGTTCTAAATCATCATGAAGTGTTTCATGATGTAATGACCCTGGCGGATGCAGGGGCATTGTGAAATATCCTAGCTTCATTAAAAACTCCTTGGGACATATTAAGGAATATATTAATTTATTAATACCAAGACGTCTAATATATAAAATACAACACGGCAATTATGGTGAGAAGTTTCAAACAAATTCAAATCATCTCTAGAGTACTAGAGTACAGGATAGCATTCTGGTAACCTGACTAGACTTGCTTTGATGGAGACGAGTAGATTTTACCCACTAACTCAGCGAGTCCGAGATGGTGAGAGCGGGCGTTAAAGGTATTTTTGAAAATCACTCCTGAGCTGCGAACAGAACACTGGCAAATAAGTTGTCAAGTTAAGTAAATTTCGCCGGATTTACGTTACGTAATAAAACGTTTAAGAGTGCTGGTTTTACTAATCCAGAATTAGGGTGGTACCGCGGGAAATAAAGCCCGTCCCTTAGGGGGCGGGCTTTATATATTTCAAAGTCTGTAAATATATAAAAAGAGAAAATTGAAAATCATGCGAAATCAGCTATCAGTAAAAGTGAAACTAATTTTTGAATAACAAATTTTATAACCTAAATAAACTAAATCTAGGCCGGAGTTTTTATGTTTAAGTCAGTGAGCTCTAAGGTAAATTTTATTACATTAGAAACCGATATCAAATCATGGTGGAACACGAATAAGGTCATGGAAAAATATCTTACTAAGAACGACGGTTCTTCAAAAAGATTTTCGTTTATTGACGGACCCATAACCGCCAATAATCGGATGGGGGTTCATCATGCATGGGGCCGGACATATAAAGATTTGTATCAACGGTTTAAAACTATGCAAGGTTACAAGCAAAGATATCAAAATGGGTTTGACGGGCAGGGTCTTTGGATTGAAGTTGAGGTTGAAAAGGAACTAGGTTTTAAGTCGAAAAAAGACATAGAGTCATTTGGAATAGATAAATTTGTAGAAATGTGTAAGCAAAGGGTACTTAAGTTCAGCGACATTCAAACTGAACAAAGCAAGCAACTCGCGTATTGGATGGACTGGGATAATTCTTACCATACCATGTCAGACGAGAACAATTACACAATATGGCATTTTCTGAAGCGTTGTCATGAAAAAGGATGGCTTTATGAGGGAACTGATGTAATGCCTTGGTGTCCAAGATGTGGAACCGGATTGTCTGAACATGAAATAGTTACAGAAGGTTATCAAGAAATAGTTCACCCGGGGCTTTTCGTCCGATTCCCCTTGTACAAATCAGATAATGAAATTGAAAACATTCAAAACTGCCATGCGGAGGAGGGTTCGCTTCTAATCTGGACTACTACTCCGTGGACTCTTAGCTCAAATATCGCAGCAGCAGTGAACCCAAAACTTACATATGTAAAAGTACTAGCTGTTAAAAATAAAAAATCAGGTGAGAAGGAGATATTGTATTTGGCAAAAGGCCGAGTAAAAGCGTGCCTGAAGGGTGAATTTGAGGTACTTAACGAATTGAAAGGATCAGAGCTTATTGGCAAGGTGTATAGTGCACCATTTGGAGAATTACCTGTTCAACAAGGGATTGAGCATAGAGTCATAGAGTGGGGTGACGTGAGTGAAGATGAGGGTACAGGAATTGTACATATCGCGCCTGGCGCTGGAAAGGAAGACTTCGCCCTGTCGAAGTCAGAAAAGCTGCCAGTAATTGCACCACTGGATGATGCCGGAGTGTTTATTGATGGATTTGATTGGCTAACAGGAAAAAGTGTCTATGAGGTAAACGAAGAAATATTTGAAAGACTCAAGTCAAAAGGTGTTTTTTATCGTCTGGAAAAATATAAACATCGTTACCCTGTGTGCTGGAGGTGTAATTCTGAACTTGTCTTTAGGCTGGTAAATGAATGGTTTATTTCAATGAAAGACTTAAGGCATAGAATTGCAGAGGTGACGAAAAACATTCAGTGGATCCCATCATTTGGATTGCAGCGTGAGCTTGATTGGTTGAAGAATATGGATGATTGGATGGTGTCAAAAAAACGATATTGGGGCCTTGCGTTGCCGATATATAAGTGTGAGTGTGGAAATTTCGATGTTATTGGATCTGAAATAGAATTAAAGGAGCGATCTGTGTCTGGGTGGTCTGACTTTGATGGCAAAACACCCCATAGACCGTGGGTCGATTTTGTCCAGATCGCATGCTCTTCATGCGGTAGAGATACTAGTCGAATTAAAGATGTCGGTAACCCCTGGCTTGATGCAGGCATTGTTCCATTTTCAACTTTGGGATATAGAAACGACCGGACAAAATGGCAAGAATGGTTTCCTGCAGACTGGATTTCAGAATCCTTTCCTGGTCAATTTAGGAACTGGTTTTACTCGTTATTAACCATGAGCACGGTGCTTGAAGACACAGAGCCTACAAAAGCCATATTTTCGTATGCATTGATGCGTGACGGAAAAGGAGCTGAAATGCACAAATCAAAAGGAAATGCCATTTGGTTTGAAGATGCTGCGGAAAAAATGGGCGTTGATGCCATGAGATGGTTATATTCTAGGCAACATCCCGCAACTAACTTAAATTTCAGCTATCAATCAACTGATGAAGTTAGGCGTCAATTTATGATTCCTTTGTGGAATATCTATTCATTTTTTGTTACATACGCAAAGATTGATGGGTATAACCCTTATCAATATTCTTCTCCAGAAGTAGCAAGACGTCCGGAGCTTGATCAGTGGATAATATCTGAATTAAATCAATTGATAGCAGAAACGACGCTTGCTTTAGACTCTTATGATTCTGAAAAAGCCACCTTACTAGTAGAAACTTTTGTTGATTACTTATCAAATTGGTATGTCAGAAGAAGTAGGCGTAGATTTTGGAAATCAGGCGAGCTTGACAACTCTAATCAAGATAAAAACTTTGACAAAGTATGTGCCTATACAACCCTTTATGAATGCTTAGTGGCGACGTGTAAATTAATTGCGCCAATAATGCCGCATATGTCTGAGTCTATTTACCAGAACCTTATTCATGGGGAAGCCTCTGTTAATAAATCTGATAAAAGGTCAACGCACCCGTTAAGCGTACATTTATGTGAGTTTCCGCAGTCAACTCAGTCACTTATTGATGAAAAATTGTCTTCATCGGTACGTTTGGCGATGAAGCTGTCCAGCCTGGGAAGAGCTGCAAGGAGTAAAGTGGGGTTAAAGGTTAGGCAGCCGGCCGAGATAGCCCTGGTTACTCTAAAAGCGATGAATGAAAATGCCCTTCTTCCTTCTATCGAAGGCCAAATAAGAGACGAATTAAATGTGAAAAGAGTAGAAATATCAGAGAATGACAAGGGGGTTCTTGATATTTCTTTGATGCCAAATTTACCTGTTCTGGGCAAGAAGTATGGGGCAGCAGTCAGGGATATCAAATCAAGCCTAGCTTCTATGGAACCTTTTGATGTGTATAGGCAGGTAAAAAATGGAGAAAGGGTATCTATTAAGGGATTTGTGCTTGAGCCTGAGGAAATCATAGTTAACATAGGAGAAAGACAAGGTTATTCTGTTTCTTCAGATGGGGGCTACGCAGTGGCAATAAAAACTGACTTAACGAAAACTTTAATTGATGAGGGTGTTTCACGAGAGGTAGTCCATCAAATTCAGAATATGAGGAAATCCGCAGGGTTTAATATTTCAGATCACATCGTACTTAAGTATTCTGGGAATGTTGAAATCGAAGAAATTATAAAAAATCACATAGCTTACGTGACTAGCGAAACGTTAGCTGACGACATGGAACAAGGAATTCCGCCTACAGACTTTTATAGCCAAACACTTAATATGGAGGGCAAAGAAATTATTATAGGAATCAAGGTCAGCGCTTAGTGAACGCTTTTAAATTGCGCTTCTAGGTTATTTGATGCTTGTAGTTAATACGTGTCAGGCTAATATCACGGCGTGCTTTAAATTTTTATGTTAAATAATGAGGACACATCCCTTCTCTCAGTCGGCGAAATTGTTTTAATTCTGTTGAATAAAGGCCCCACCCTGGCTCGATATTTAAGGGAACACGGCGGCCAGTTGGAATTAGAACTATCTAATAAAAGTCGAGTACAGCTGCCTTATGAGAGAGTGTTATTATCTTTAGGTTCGAATATTGAGGTGCCCGAAAACCTCAAAGCATTGAATAAAGATTTGGGTAGTTTAGCGAATAAATTTAATCTGCAAGAAACATGGGAGAAACTTAAAGACGGAGCCAGGCAATTGTCTGTCGAACAAATAGCCCATACATATTTTGGCCATTTACCAAGTTCCCGTGAATTAATTGCCATAGTTATGCATTTAGAAACCAGCTGTATTTATTTTGATAGGAACGACTCGTTTTATTGCCCAGCATATCCAATGCAAATTGAGAAGACATTAGCTGATATAAAATCTCTCAAAGGAAAAAAACAAGCCCTTCAGTCCTTGGTAAAATCGCTTCAAGAAAGAAAATTGCCTGAACCATTGACTCTTGAGCATGAAAACCTTTTGAAGCATGTCAGAGAATTTGCAATACATGGCAGCAGCTATCCTGGCTGTAAGGCTGCATTAGATGTGTTGCGAATAATCGAAAAAGGTTCAAAAAATAAGCAAAAGAAAGCTTGGGAGTTGCTGGTTTCGGTTAATTTAGCTTCAAAAGACGAGCCCATTGAATTAGAACGAGAGGGAATTCCTGTAGATTTTTGCATAGACACTGTGTCTCAGGCTGAATCGATTCAGTTTTCGAATTTTGATAAAGAGGATCGACGGGATTTAACAAACATTTTTACGATCACTGTTGATAATAAACACACAAAAGATCGTGATGATGCAATATCGATAGAAATCCAAGAACCGGATGTTGTTCTGCTAGGGGTACATATAACTGATGTTGCTTCAATAATACCTAAGGACAGCCCGATTGATCTAGAAGCAGCATCAAGAAATACGTCAATTTACATGCCCGACTTAACTATTAATATGCTGCCTGACACTTTATCTGAGGGGGTATTAAGTTTGAGTGAAAATGAAACCTCCCCGGCCCTCACTATTATGTCTAAATTTGTTTCAGGCCATCTCGAGAGTTGGGATATATTTACTTCATATATAAAGCCTGACAAAGTGATGACTTATGAGCAAGTTGACCGTGTTTTATTAAGCCCAGGAGAAGCATATTATGTTGAATTAACTGCTTTTCAAGACATAACAAAATCACTACGATCATTAAGGAGGGAAAGCGGGGCTGTTTTACTCAACAGGCCAAGCCTAAATATTACAGTTATCCCGGACAACCCAGTGCTTATAGAAGTTGAGCCCACTGATACGCCTGGAAGGCTAGCAGTTGCAGAGGCGATGGTGCTGGCTAACTCACTTTTAGCGAAATTATGTACTCAAACAAACCTGCCTACGATTTATAGAGCTCAAGGCAAAGCGGATGTAGAGGCCTATGAAACTTTTTTGCCAAACAGTTCCGATATCCTGAGTCAATATGAATTGATGAGGAAATTGCCGCCGGCTTATATGACTACTGTTAATAGTGGTCATAGTGGAATAGGGGTCGAACATTACGTTCAAATGACAGCGCCAATAAGGCGATTTTGTGATTTGGTGATGCAGCGACAAGTTTCACACATGCTAAAGTATGGATCGAACTTATATTCAACAGCGGAATTGAAAAGCATCGTACAATGTAGCGTGACTAAACTGAAGCGAGCATCATCGATTGCAAACGGAAGAAATCGTTACTGGTTTCTGAAATGGCTTGAAAACCAGCTGGATGATGGGATCGATGAATATCAAGCAGTTGTGTTAACGGCTAATTGGAATGGATATGGAACTTTGGAGCTGGCTGAATACCCTTTCCGATTTAAGGCTCTGCTGTCAGCCTTTCATAGGCCTGGAGACTTTATTAGTTTAAGTCTCAGTGCAGTCGATATGTGGAGTAGGACTCCAAAGTTTAACGTCATCTCATAATAAAGTCATCATAAGGTTGGCTGGAATTGTCAAGGAGCCACGTTGCCTAAGAAAGCATATTTATTAATCGAATCAGAGCCTGGATTATCATCACAATTAATGAGCGATTTTGCAAAAATAAAAGAGGTAATAGCTGTAGAGTTTGTTAGCGGCCCTTACGACTTTATTGCTGAGATAGAAGTAAATGATGTAGATGAGATAGGGCAGTTGATAACCCAGGTGATACATCCCATAAAGGGTGTTGAGAGAACTGTTACTTGTATATCGATCGGGTAATTAATAGGCTATCAATAAAGTTAAAGCATTTCCTAAACATGTATGGAATTTAGCAAAAAAAGCACTTAAACCCCAAAGAATCCAAATAATTAAAACAATATTAAGTGGACATTAACACTTGGTTTTTGATAGGGTTCATGCTAATTCCACTTATGTTCGGTGGTGGTTTTACGTGTTATTCAATATGAAAAACATTAGAATCCACCTGCTGGTCCACCAAAATTAAAAAGAAAATGGTGGGCGTAGTTACTAATGTAAGTGAGCTTATTTATTTAAGGAGGCAGTATGAGACGGTTTTTAATACCAGTAGTACTTCTTTCGGCGCTAATCGCCCTTTTCGCAGTTTCGTGTTCATCTGAACCCGAAGTAATCGTTGAGGAGAAGATAGTGACCGTGGAGAAGGAAGT
>QGNM01000039.1 GCA_003228095.2 Chloroflexota bacterium
TATCCTTGCTCATGTCAGGCAGTATTAAACCGAAGGCAGATAATATGCCTGCGTTGAAAAAGAGAACAATAAATCCTGTTCCTAGAACCGACCAGCTTTTATTCAATTTTATTTCCATGAAAAATTTTCTATCTAATAATAAAACATACTATTCTCAGTCGGACATTAAGGCAAACAATCTTGATTTGATTAAATCTACATGTAAAATCACAAGTGCAGTGCATTAGCGTCAGTCTATTATTACAAAGGATAAAACCATGAATGGTGAGCAACTAAAAAATAAAACAAAAGAAGGCAAGGTGGTGTATGGCTCCATGATAAGCATGGGACGAAATCCAAGATGGACGAGTGCAATATCTGACTTAGGCCTGGACTATGTCGTTATTGATATGGAACATGCACCGAGAGGCAGAGCAGAGGTGGCGGATTATCTTGTGGCGATGCAATCAATAGGCGTGGTTCCAATAGTTCGCATACCAATACCTGATTCTCATTATGTTACTATGGCACTTGATGCAGGTGCTCATGGGGTTTTAGCTCCATATTGTGAAACAGTTGAAGAAGTAAGGGAAGTTATAGGAGCATGTAAGTGGCGGCCATTAAAAGGCGTTATGGTAAAACGAGTAGTTGAGGAGGCAGTTTTCCCGAGCGAAGAATCTCGTAAGTATTTAGAAAACTTAAATAGAAACTCAGTTTGTATTATCGGTATTGAAAGTGTCCCTGCAATTGAAAACTTAGATAAAATTTTAGATGTAAATGGCGTAGATGCGATTTTTGTTGGCCCTAATGACCTGACTATATCTTTAGGCATACCGAATCAATATGATCACCCAGATTACGAATCAGCTTTGCGTCAGATTATAAAATCATGTGAAAATAAAAATATTCCAGTTCTAATTCACCACCAATCGGTCGAGCTAACAAAAAAATGGCTTCAGGAAGGAGCTAAATTTGTATTACACTCAAGTGATAGAAGGCAAATGCACCAAGGTTATAGAAACGACTTCAACGCTATCCAAGAGTTTGGGTCAGAGATAATGGGCGAAACTTCACAAACGATTAGTGAATCGACGGAGGTGATTTAGAGGACATGGATTTTTCCATAGTTTCTGGTCCATTCGGAGGAATTACTGAAGGTCCTGCTTGGGATGGTCAGTCATTACTATTTACCCATATAGACAGCAGTAAAATATTGGCATATGACCCAATTAAAAGAGTTACTAGTGTATACCGCGAGAACACGAATTTTTGCAATGGCACAATATTTAATAAGGGTGGAAGATATTTTGGCTGTGAGGGCGGCTCTAGAAGAGTCGTTGAATACACTAATAAAGGTACTAGCGTTATTTCAGATAATTTTAATGGTCAGACATACAACATACCGAACGATCTTGCTATAGACACCGAAGGTTCTGTCTGGTTTACTGACCCATTTTATGAAGGGGCGGGAGGTGAATGGTCTAAAGATAGAAGGCAAATGGAGCTTGATCATGAATCTGTGTACAAAATACCTAAAAACAAGAATTCTTTTGATAAATCAATAAGGGTTACTTTTGATACTACTAGACCTAATGGGTTGTTATTTAACCTCGACCACTCTGTATTATATGTAGCCCAAAGCGGTAGAAATCCTGATGAGGAAAGACAATTAAGAGGATATCCAGTCCAAGAAGACGGTCTTTTAGGGGAGTATGAAGTTTTACACGATTTTGGGCAATGGAGAGGTATAGACGGTATGGTGCTCGACGTGAAGGGTAATATATGGGCTACTGCAGGTACTGCTGAAGGGGGCCCTGGCCCTAGTATCTATGTGTTCTCACCGCAAGGGGAAATTCAGCATCGGTACCATTTAAATATTGATCGCCCTACAAATTGCACATTTGCAGGATCTAACTTAGACACTTTATACGTTACTACAATAGGAGGTCATTTATTGATGGCCCAAACATCTACACAAGGTAGAATTTGGTATCCTTAGTCGGATATGCAGGAGAATTGCACAATTGAAAAATAAATTAAAAATAGGAATTATCGGAGCCGGCTTAAATACTAAAGCAAAACATATTCCGGGGTTTCAATCTATTGATGGAGTACAGGTTGTTGCAGTATCAAATCGGACAAAAGAGTCTGGAGAAAAAGTGGCCAAGGAATTTAATATTCCAAAGGTTTATGAATCCTGGCCTGATTTAATAGACGATAGTGAAATAGATGCTGTATGTATTGGCACATGGCCGTATATGCATTACCCAATTACTATGGCGGCATTTAATGCTGGTAAACATGTGTTAACAGAAGCAAGAATGGCTATGAATGCAGCTGAAGCTAATGCGATGTTGGAAGTGTCGAGGGCGTACCCAGAATTAGTGGCTCAGATCGTTCCTTCTCCGTTTACATTTGGGATTGATAAAACAATCAAAAAATTGATTTCAGAGGGATATGTTGGAAATATACTATCTGTTCAGTTAACTAGCCACACTGGCGGGTTCATTGATAAAAAATCTTTGATGCAATGGAGGCTTGATCGAGATCTGACAGGTTATAACGTGATGTTGATGGGAATCTGGTACGAGGCACTGATTAGATGGATCGGACCTGCTTCATCTGTTACAGCGGTTGGCAAAGTAAATGTAAATCAACGCAAAGACTTAGAAGGCAATACCCATTTTATTGATATTCCTGATCACCTTGAGGTGATCTGTCAGTTTCCACAAGGTGCAATTGGTCATTTAAGATTCACTACAGTTACCGGACATGCACCCGGAGATCAAATTTGGATTTATGGGTCCGAAGGAACCATTCGCATCGATACTCAAGGAGTTTTAAGCCCTGACGACTTAAATCTTGATGCAGTAACCATATTTGGAGGCACCAAAGATGATGAAGGGTTACAGCTCATAGAAGTTAGTAAGGAAGATCGGGGTTATTGGAGAGTAGAGGAGGAATTTATTGCAGCGATACGTGGCCAAGAGCAGGTACTTCATACGACATTTTCTGATGGTGTTAAATACATGGAGTACACAGAGGCAGTACATAGATCAATTCAGGAAAGTAAGACAATATATCTACCATTATGAATATAAAATGCAGCCTTATCAAAATTATGAATAACGTACAGGATTAATGTAGCTATGGATATTAAAAAGATCAGGTCATTAATGCCAAATATAAATGATATGACCTACTTGAACACTGGTTGGTCTGGGCCTTCACCTGTTTACGTTGTGGATGCTATTAAGTCAAGGTTAGAGTTAGAAAGTTTTAATGGTCCGACTAGTCCTGAAATCCTTAAGAGTGGACAAAAAATTATGTCCGAGTCAAAAGGTCTTGTCTCAAGTTTGTTTAAATGTCGACCTGAAGAAGTCATGTTGACTGATAACACCACTGACGGAATCAATATAATACTAAATGGCCTCCCATGGAAGCCAGGCGATGAAGTAGTCTTGTGTGATTTAGAGCATCCGTCTGTTCTTCTTCCTGCATACAATCTTCAAAGCTCTCGAGGTGTGCGACTACGGATGGTGACTGTTAACTTGAATGATAAACATAATGATATCCGTCAATCATTTGCATCTGTAATAACCGGAAGAACGCGACTCGTCATGTTTAGCCACATACAATATTCAACGGGACTTAGAATGCCAGTAGCTTCAATAGCTTCAATGGCGCATAAAGTTGGAGCTCGTGTACTTGTAGATGGAGCCCAAGGACCAGGCCATATTGAACTGGATATGAACGCTTTAGGAGTAGACTTCTATTCTTCACCAGGACAAAAATGGTTAATGGGACCTGATCAGACAGGAGCATTATTTATTAAACATAATCTCATTCCTGAGATACATCCTAGCCGTATAGGTTTTGGGTTTTCTTCAAACTTTAATTTGGAGGGAAGATTTGAAGCAGTAACTAATTCCATAGACAAGTTCTCTATGTCTACAACTAGTGCACCTTTAAGAGCGGGTTATAACGCCGCCGTTAAGATGATCTTAAATGAGAATATGTCTGAAATAGAGACTCGCAATTTGGAACTTACGAGAATACTTGAACAAGGTTTAAGTTCTATAAATGGAGTTAATATAATAAGCCCACTTGGTGAAGCAGAATGTTCAGCCTTAACAACATTTAAGATAGACCGAGTGGATTTCAGTAAGGCCACACTAAAGCTATGGAAAAATGACAAAATAGTAGTTAGAGCGATAGAATCTCAAAAAGGCATAAGAGTTTCTACTGCCTTTTTTAATACTGAAGACGAAATCGATAAGTTAATTGATGCGATTAAAAAACTTTCAGATAAAGGTTAACCACCTAAACGCTATGGATAAATACTGGATAGTTTTAGGAAGGTAGGAGGAAATAGATGTCTGTTCAATCTATTGAATTAAAAGTAGTTTCTAAGGAAGATGTTGCCAGAATTAGAGACTGGCTAGAAGATGATGAAATTGCTGAAGCCTGGTTTGGAAGATACTCCTATGGTGATTCGGCTCATTTAGCATATGACCCTTTAAAAGCAATTTCTTTTTCCGAGAAAAAATGGAAAGAAGTGTTTGAAGACTCAGATCACATGATATTTTCCGTATATAGCGGTGGAGAACATATTGGAGAAGGTCATTTAGCTGTTGAAAAATCGCTAGGGGATGGACAGTTGTCAGTTTTGATCGGGCGAAAAGATCTATGGCACAAAGGATTCGGAGCTTCCGCAACCGATAAAATGATACAAATCGGATTTCAGCAACTCGAATTATTTCGTATATGGGTTGATGTCCCTGAATATAATAAAAATGCAATCAATCTTTTTAAGAAGTTTGGATTTATACATGAAGGAACTTTGCGACAAAGCCGGCCTCATGATGGAGCTAGATTTGACTCCGTGATTATGGGTATTTTAAAGAATGAGTATGTTGGTAAATTAGACGCTCATAGTACAGACATTTAATTTATAATATTATTCATCCATGAACTTCTTTATAATTTCTCTTTTATGGAGATACTGCTCTTTAGGAATTTTACCTTGACCGTACATTTCTTCAAGTTCAGCTAACATTGCCAATTCTGGTTTGTCGATATATAAATGTTCAGATTCAGAATTAGATATTTTTTTACTATTGAACCAAATTATTATTCCTGCCGAGAAAATGACTATTATTCCTAAAGCTATTGGTACGGTTAATTCCCACCGAATGGATTTTAATGTCGTTGAAAACCTTAGCGCAGTAGACGGTATAGGCAGGTTTTCAAGAGTTATTAATAACTCTTCGCCTTTTTCAATACCTGAATCTTCCAATACGTAATACTTCCTTTCCCCAATAACTGTTTCTTCAAAAGTGCCGTGAGAAGTATTACCAAAACCTACTAAATCTACTGCAGAAAGTACCCTTAAGATATCTGCTCCGTACCGAAGGTTTTTGGATATTTCGTATGTGTCAGACTCGTAAGGTATGTCATATGAAAAGAAAATATCGTGTTCTCCAGGAGGTAATGAGGCAGACATACCAAAACCTTTATCAACTTGGAATATTTCTGCTGTTACTAGTGAAGAATCGATCATCAAATTATACGAACCTTCAGGAAGACTAAAACGCAATAGTTGCATTGGAGCTGGGCCTGGGACATAGGTGAAGTCTGAGTCATTTACAAGTTTAATTATTTCTAAAACAGATATCGATTTTGTCTCAACATTAACATCATTGATGAGAATGGAAGACAAAGATGCTTTTAAGAGTTCATCACTTCTAATAGATTCATAAACTTGTATTTCTAAATCAGGAATTGAACCCATTGAAGGATCTAGGTTTATGCCATACAAAGCTCCTTTGAATATAATAGAAACGCCATATTGTTTATTAGGGTCGTAAATTATGTCCTTAAATATAAATTCACTATCTTTTGATAGTTTATATTCTGTTTCTCCAAAAATATCATCGGAATTTTCGTGCAAAATAACGGACAATCCATCCAAAGAATCACCATTTTGTGACATGTTGGTTACTTTGCCACTAATGATAATTGTTTCTTGAGCAGTGATAGCTAGACTTTGAGATAGAAGTATAACTCCAAATCCCAACCACAATAGTTGAAATAATAATGTTTTAGCTTTTATCTCCACTTAATTTCCCATCTACCGATTCAATTTTGACTTTTTTAATTTCAAGCTCTAGAGACTTCATCAATTCTTCTTCTTCTTCATCTTGTAATTCCATTGCCTCCATAATTTGTGCTGTTTCTTTAGCGTAGGTGTTCTTGATCCAGTGATAATCTTCCTCAGACAGATTTCCAATTGACATTTCGAGTTCAGCAGTTCTTAAGCCAGCCACAACGCTTTCCCATCTTCGATTAAGTTCTGCTGTTAAACTAGATTCATCTTTCAAAAGTTCAGTGGATCCGATTCTTCTTATAAGTGGATATAAGATGATTGCAGCTGGAATGACAGTCATAATTATGGCTATTAAAACTAACATTAAATTATTAACTTAAAATCAATGAATTTAGGCATGAATTATAAATTCCTCTTGTTTTCTTCTTCTTTGGAAATGAGTCTAACTGAAATTCGTTTCTGCGGCGTAAGAGCAAATATCGTGCCTATTGCCATCACAGGACCCGCTGCCCACATCCACCAAACTAGAGGGTTTAAAAGTATCCTGAATATAGCTTCTCCATTATTAGAAAATTCAGATGGAATAATATAAAAATCCTCAATAGGGTTTGATTTAATTGCCGCATGAGTGGCATTTATTCGAAATTCTCTATAAAAAGATTGTTTTGGATACATCAGACCTAGGTCTTTATTGCCTTTTGTTACTTTGAACTCGCCTATAAACTCATCTCTGTCCGAGTATTTTCTTTGATATGAGTCTAAATAAGAGAGAGTGTATCCGCCGATTTCGTAAGTGTCACCTGGTTGCATCGTGATGTCTTGTTGAGTTGAATAAAATGACGACGCTATTGCACCAATAGCTAACATTAATATTCCAAGATGCACTATGTATCCTCCATATCTTGGCCTATTTCTTGTAATAAGGTTTGTGAAAGCAATCCAGACTGGTTCGCCTTTGCGCATTCGAGTTCTAGTGCCCCTAAACCATTCATTAAAAATACCAGCAGCTGCTACTCCACAGACTGCAAATGCCAAAGTCGCGAGTGGTTGCCTGATTCCAACTGCAATGATTATTATCGCTGTTAGTATACCTGCAGCCAGGGGCACTCTAATGGCTCTATATATATTGCTCTTAGTAGCTCTGCGCCAAGGAAAGAATGGACCAATGCCCATAACTACCAATATTATTAACAATATTGGTCCAACAACTACATTGTAAAATGGCTCACCTACGGTGACGGTTGTCCCATTTATCACTTTTGCTAATACGGGGAATACTGATCCCCATAGAGTTATAAACGCTGCTATAAGGAACAGAACATTCTGGAATAGAAACATACTTTCCCGAGATAATAATGATTCAAGCTTATCTCTACTAATTAAGTTATCCATTCGTAAAAGGAATGCAATTAGTGACCCAAACAATGATACGCCCATAAACATTAGGAATAACCAGCCCATGGTTGACTGAGCAAATGAGTGCACGGATGGCACTGGCCCACCTCTGTTAATAAACATTCCCATTAAAGAAAGTGTAAACGCAACAATGATTATTACCATGTTCCACATTCGAAACATTCCACGCCGTTTTTGTACCATGATGGAATGGATAAACGCAGTCATAGCAAGCCAAGGCATGAGAGCTGAATTTTCTACTGGATCCCATGCCCAGTAGCCACCCCATCCAAGGATCGTGTATGCCCACCATGAACCGAGAAGAAGCCCCATAGTCAATATTAGCCACGATATCATCCCCCATATCCTGCCTATATCAACCCACTCATCTCTGCCGCCTCTTTTAGCTAACATAGCTCCGATCGCAATACTGAATGGAATAGTGACCGAAACTAAGCCAGTCATTTGTACGGGAGGATGTATAAACATACCAAAATGTACTAGCAATGGATTAATGCCTTGTCCATCTGCTGGAGTAATAGGTAAACGTTCTAGTGGGTTAGCCATAAAACATATTATTCCTAAGAAAAAAGTAAGTACTAACGCCATTAATGCGAGAGCATATGGCGTTGAGTGAGGCAAGGATTTTCTAATAGATAATATAGCTGCTACTGCTAAAAGAGAGAATACGATGGCGATAAATAAGAGTGATCCTGCATTTCCTGCATATAAAGCTACCCAAGTATATTGTTGAGGCATTGCCAGGTTTGAATTCTCAGCAACATATCGAACTGAAAAATCATTAGTAATGAATGCATTAACTAATGCTATAACTGCAACAAGCAGTAAAAATGGTAGCGAATATAGGCCCCACCTGGCGCTTACAATGAGTTCGGGTATCTTTTTTATTCCACCAACTAAAGAAGCAATTGAAATATAAGTAGATAGAGCAAATGAAACACCGATAGCTATATAGCCTATTTCTACGAACATTATATTTTATCCATTTCAAAAAATTTAAGGTTCATTGATAATTTTCTCTAATGTTTTTGAATACTCTGATATTTTTTCTGGAGATGGATTAATTTGTTCTAAACCATCGGAGCGTACTTTATTTCTCCTCATTGATTTAATAGCCATTATAAGTATTAGTAGTGACAAAACGACAATTATTGGAGGTATAACCCAAACAACTAAACTAACACCAGATCTAGGAGGCGATAAGAGTATGCTTGGTCCATATTTTTCAACAAAGTAATCTTTTATTTGTTGATCACTCCATCCTTGATTTAATTTATCTTTTATTATGTCGCGCATTTGTAACGCTAACGGATTTTGGGACTGGTCGATAGATTCCCCTGGGCACACCGGACACATCACTGTTTCATTTAATTTATTAGCCCTTTCTACTGAATATGGCACATCGACTGTGCTAGAACAGGAAACTGTTATAGCAGTAAAAAATATTGCAGGGATCAAAAAGTTGATCAGTGAGTGTGAAATCTTTCGCATACTAGTACCATCTAGGTTACCATGAAAGACTAGATAATGAGGTGTATTAAATACAATGTCTGTAAGTAACTTTAAATTAAGAAGTTCTCTTGACCCTAAATGGATAGAGCACGAAGGTAAAGATTTTTTATATTTACAAGATCCTCTTATGTTGTCTGAAAACAGCATCTTGATTCCGGCTCCGATAGTTCCTTTATTAAGAATACTGGATGGCACTAAAGGTTTGAATGAATTAAAAAGTACACTTCAAGCAAGTGTTGGTTTAGATTTATCTACTCAAAAGATAAAAGATTTACTGGATCAGCTTGATAGAGCATTTCTCCTAGACAATTCAAACCTTAAACAAATTATAGTTAAAACTACCGAAGAATACAGGAAACCGTCTAGTCGCTTAATGATGCATTCTGGAAAAGTGTACCCTGAAGATAAAGTTAAAGCGATGGAAATGATATTAGATTTTTGTGAAAAAAATTCTATGAATAGTCCCCCTTTAGATACAGGAACATTAGTAGGTATTTTGAGCCCTCATATAGATTTTGCGCGAGGAGGCGATACATATGCTGCCACATGGCAGGCTGCTGCTTTAAGTTTGCAAGATATAGAGTTGGTGATCATTTTTGGCACTGATCATTATGGCGGAGAATCAACTATAACTAGCACACTGCAGAATTATGCTACTCCATTTGGGGTTATAAACACCGACATTGAACTTGTCGAAAAACTCGTTAAAAAATTAGGACCCGATGCCATTCTTGGAGAAGAGTTGCATCATAGAAGCGAACATTCCATAGAGCTTGCAAGCCTATGGATGCATGGATTTATGAAGGACATATCATTTAAAATGTTACCGATTTTATGTGGGTCATTTTATAAATACATAGAAAATGGTGGAGAACCTGATAAAAGCCCACTCATCGATGAGACAATAAATATACTTTCAGAAATCATTCATGAGCGGCGCACTTTAATCGTAGCTGCTGGAGATTTAGCTCATGTTGGGCCAGTATTTGGAGATAACACTCAAATAGTACCGGCAGCTAGGCATAGTTTAGGTTTACACGACGATGAAAGTATCGCTGCAATTTGTGAAGGGGATGCGGATCTTTTCTTGCAAATCTCAAAACTCGAAGCAGATAAACGGCGTATTTGTGGCCTATCACCTATATACATGATGTTGAAGACGATTGAGAGAGCTTACAATAAAAAGCCTAAAGGGCTATCAATGGGTTATGATCAGTGTCCAGCTGATGATAACGGCGGTTCTTTAGTTTCAATTACTGGAGCGATGCTTTATGTTTAACTTGCTATTCCAATAGCCTCTAATAATGCCTTTGAATCGACCTCAGACTTAATAAGTTCATGCAATCGTTCTAGCTTTTCCACATGATCAAATTTAGCAATGTCAATTATGGAGTCCAAGGATTCCATTGTGCTAATTGTATCTTTGCCTACCACAACAATAGACACACCTTCCTCTTGGGCTTCATATTCAACGTATTCGATAGGGTTTATTCCTTTTGTCATAATTAAACAAGATGTTTTTGTGCTTAGAGCAGACATTTGTAAGTCAGGTCTGTCCCCTCTAGTTATTACAGCTTTATTATCTTTTGTAGCAAAATATAGTGAGCCATCATCCATTGTCCATCCTCCAACCAGAAAGTTTTCTATTAACTCTCCTGAACGCTCCTTAACTTTCAAGACGTACTCTCCTTTTAGATGTTCCACAACTTGGTCTACCGTCACTGACAGAAGTTTTCTTTCCTCAGGTATAGTGCCAAATACTTTAATGTCTGAATCTTCAAGTTCTGGAATGAAGGAAGCTTGTACTTCATGTGAAGTGTGTTTAGTACGTGCATTTATTAAAATGCCTGAAAGATTCTGTCCGAACGAATTTAGTTGTTGTCTGATCGTATTTGCTTTGAGTCCATGTTTATGGCGAATAACAGCTAAAACCTTAGCTTCGAGAAACTCGGCAATTTTCGCTTGTTCAAACTTCGGGATTTTAGATGAAATTTCCACTACGACAAGGTCGTGATTTTTTGAAATATTTGTTAGTTCGTTTTTAACATTCTTAAGATCTTGACAAGGCTGACCCTGTTTATCTAATAGTCCGGTTTCAGGTAATTTTATAGGCCAGTCAGATTGTTTTGATCCGATAAGACTGGAGAATATGTGTGAATCAGAGTTTTCTCCAAGTTCGTTTGTTCCACCAAAAGGTTTTACAACTGTGACTGTTTTGCCTAATGTGGCAACATAGTGAGCTAAAGTTGCTGAGATAGCAGTTTTACCATCGCCATGACTTTCTGATACTACTAGTAATATATTCATTCAGTTTTGAAGTATAGCAAATATTTAGATCATTTAAAGTATATAAAAATCGAAGATTAATTTTTCAATTGAAAACAATAACACTTCGGGCTACTTCACCGGTCTTCATATCATCGAAAGCTTTATTTATTTCATTAATTTTAAGTTTCTGCGAAACAAGGCTATCTACTTTTAGTCTTCCCTGCTTATATAATTCAATATATCTGGGCATATCTGTTCTAAATTGGTTAGACCCCATGCATGAGCCTTGGATTCGTTTTTCGTCAATAAAACCAACACCATCAAGCTCGATTTTGACGCCTTCCGCTATTAAGCCAACGATCGTTGCCGTGCCTCCTGCCCGTACCATATCGTATGACTGTTCAGCAGTTTGTTTGATGCCTAGCGCATCAAATGAATAATCGACTCCACCATTAGTCATTTCGATCACGTTTTGAACGACGTCACCTGCTGTTGCACTAATAGTATCGGTAGCACCATGAGCCATAGCCATTTCAAGTTTGCTTCCGACCGTATCTATAGCAATTATTCTTAATGCTCCGGCGATTCTTGCTCCTTGAATAGCACTCAAGCCGACGCCTCCGCAACCTATCACGGCTACGGTAGAACCAGCTTCTATTCTAGCTGTCTTTAGAACTGCTCCTAGACCAGTTGTAACTCCGCATCCGATTAATGCCAGTTGTTCGAAAGGCACTTCTGGATCTACTTTAACTAAAGCATTTTCGTGTACTAACATCATCTCTGCAAATGAAGATAGTCGTAAAAACTGATTTATAGGCTCTTGGGCTTTATATAATTTTGGATTATCATTTCCAGTCCTTGAAAGGCCCCACATTGGATCCCTAAGACACAAAGCAGGTCTTCCTCCAAGACATCTTTCACACCTGCCACAGAATATAGATAGACAGCCTACCACTGTATCTCCTGGAGAAAGATATGTGACATTCGAGCCTACTTTTTCTACAATGCCAGCGACTTCATGCCCAAGAATTACAGGCAAATCGTGTGAATAGCTTCCCTGAATATAATGTAGATCACTGCGACATACTCCAGAAGCTTTGGTTTGTACCAAAACCTCGTTTGCTTTTGGCGTGTCTATAGAAATATCTTCAATGGATAAGGGTTGATTTATTTTTCTTAAAACAGCTGCTTTCATAAATTTACCTACTTAATGTATTCCTGAAATCCTCTGCATTACACTGAGGTTTATATCCTAAATCCATATATGCATTTTCGATATCCCAAAATCTCCATTTATTGTTTGAAACTCCATAATATATTCCAAACTTTAAATCTGAAGGCGCCTCTATACATTTTAAGATTAAATCAATTAAGTCTTTTTGAAAAAGAAAAGTAGCTAATTGGCGCACATTTTGAGGCGTGTCGTCAGCGCGTACCGTACCAATCCTTAAGCAGAATACTGCTAGGCCATGTATGTCAGAGTAGTAACGACCAATTGATTCACCAAGAGCTTTACTTATCCCATAGTGTCCATCAGGTCTTATGGGGCAAGTTGAACTAATAAAATCAAAACTTTGAGGAGATATGTTTTCATAGTCTCCAACTACAATGCTTTTGTAAGGATCTTCTGATTCAAAGTTACCAACGGCATGGTTAGAGCTGGCGAAAATAAATTTTTCCACCCCAGCCATTTTAGCTGCTTCAAAGGCATTTCTGGTTGCCATAAAGTTGTTATTATATATCTCACTCCAACTGGCATATTGGTCAGCCCTTGCTGCTAAATCAATAACTACATCTATATTTTGAAAAAACTTATAGCATGAATCTAGGTCTGTCATGTCATGTAAATTTATATCGGTTGAATAGTTCAAATCAATGCCATCAACTTCAAATGTCGTTGACAATGCATTCCTAAGAATTGTACCGATAGTTCCAGAGACACCTGTAATAAATATTGTCTTAGTCAATTTAGAGTAAAGGGTTATTTGTTAGTTTAATTATCGAGAGATTATTTCTGATAAGTTTTTACATAATCAGGTACAGCAGTAGGGAAGCGCATTTTTGGGTCTGTAATTGGATCACCAAATTGGCGAAGGATAGGTATTATTCCTGCCCAAACTGGTAAATTGTAATCGTCATTCTCATCATTTGGATGACCGGTTCTAATTTTTGCAGAGACTTCATTTAAGGGATACTTAATCAATGTTGTATCAATTAGATTCTGTTTAGAAATTGGCTTTAAACCGTCATCAGATCTCCCGGGAATTAAATGATCGATGAAAGCATTAAGTATGGGTAACTTTTCTTCATTACTATCAACTTTAGTGCCCGACCCATAAATGATTACTGACCGGTAATTCATTGAATGATTAAAGCCCGATCTGGCTAAAACCAAACCGTCTAACCTTGTTACACTTATACACGCCATTATTCCTGATGCTAGAGCTTTGATATTACCGGCGACACGGCTACCATGTATAAAAAATTCATTTTCAATTCTGACGAATGCTGTTGGTATAGCTCTAGGTTCACTTTCGTGCACGTACGCGACATTGCAAATTAATGCGCTATCAAGTATGGAGTACAGGGTTTCCTGATCGTAGTGTCCTCGTTGAGGTAAGCGATTTAGTGTAGTTCGTTTCGTTTTTTTGTTTTGTGAATTATGTTTATTCATTTCGATTAATATTATCTTATAACTTAGCGATAAACTCTAAGATGTCATATTTAAAGTTTAGTTAACTTACTTCGCCAGTTACTAAAAAAGTGGATTCTCCTTCCGTTACTGCTGGGGATCGTCTAATCAAGACTATTACCCCATTATGTGGACTTTTAATTTCTTCTAGTAACTCATTTGCTGGACCTAAAATTTCTCCTAGCAACTGATCTTTTTTGACTCTTGATAACATATCAACTTTAGGGACTAGATATCCCGAAACCGTAGCCGCAATGGATTCCTCCATATCTCCATTTCCTAATAGTTGGAATTCTGGCTGAATGTTGCTACTCTTCCCTTTAATCATTTTAAGATTTCTCATGACGTTCAACACTCCTGTCTTATACAATTCAACTTCTTTTGTGTGTAACCATCCCCCCCCAGAGCACTCTGTGTATAACCAAGGAATATTAATTGAATCGGCATAACTAATGCTTCTGCCGTTTGAAAGTGTAGTATGGCCCCAAATTGTAGGGACTCCAAAAGATAAAGCACATTCTTTAGAGCCGTTGACAATTCCTTTAGCTGAAGCATCATAGCCAACTAGCGTGGGGGTTGATATGTGAGTTCCAGAGCTATGTAAGTCTATTAAAAAGTCAGTCTTATCAATAAGTTTTGTCGAGATAAAATGGGCTATTTTATGGGTGATAGTACCAGTTCGGTTTCCAGGAAAAACTCTAGCTAGGTTTAAATTATCAATTGGACTTTCCCTTGTGCCAGCCTCTGCCGCAGGAGGATTTGATTGAGGCAACCCAATGAATGTTCCATTTAATGAAGAGGGATTTATCTTTTCAAATAACTGCCTTATAGCTAATGGGCCTTCGTATTCATCACCGTGAACGCCCCCTAAAATAGTTAATGTAGGTCCGTCAGTATTCCCTTTAACGATCATTACTGGAAGTTTTACCGGGATATTTGAGTGGTTGTCTTCAAGGTTAATATAAACGACCTGCTTGCTTAGACCTCTAATTCTACTCATATTAAAGCTTGACCAATTAAAATCTTTACTCATTACTGAGAGAACTCACCAAATGAGAATGCTTCAGTTAAAGGAGTTACAATTGTCTTGCCTTTTGGGTCTGTCTCTAGAAATTCTGTCATCCATTCATACCATTTTTCTGGAACTTCGCCACCAATGCTGTTCCATTTTTCTTCGGAAGGGGCGATTCCATGGATGAATAATAAATCTTCATGACGATAAATTGACATACTAATCCCAGCATTACTGATCAATTGTGCTAATTCAGGCCATATGTCATCGTGAGCTTTTTTATATCCAGGAAACCCTCCTGGCTTCAGAGTCATAACTGTACCAATCGAAAACATTTTTACTCCACTGAGACTTCATATTTAGCAAAACGGTCGTCACTATCCTTATTGACCGCTACTTTTATACCAATCAAAGACCCGTCTCCATCAAAGGTCCGTATATCTTCTAGTTGTTGGGCTAAAGATGTTGAACTGATATATAAAATATATTCTTTATCAGATTCGACTTCCTTTATTTTCACAACAGGAGCATATCGGTTAGACCGATATATCACATAAGGGTCGGTTAATATTTCCAGGATTTGGGGGTCGGTCCCTACTCGTAAATGAGTTAAGTTTGGATCATCTCCAAAACCTTGTAATTTGTCGTCAGAATTTAGATTCGTCATGTTTTGTAACACTATCTCCTGTTTTATTTAAAAGTAAGGATCCGTTGAGGATTTAATACTAAGATATTATTTATTTCTTTTTGAGTAAAATCAAGATGTTTCATACGAGGTATTATATTGTCAATTATATGACTGTACCCTTTTCCCCCGCTGCTTTGTAACTGAAGTCCTAAAAACATATCTTGTGTGATTATAAGGTTATTTATGTACCCATTATTAATTAAACTTCTGAGGTGATGTAACCTTTGATTATCATTAGGCAGCTGCAATGCATCATCCTGTGAATCTATTAACTCGGTATCCTCTATACCCCATGAATCATATTCAACATTGAAACCTTGCTTGGTCAAAGTTTCAAGCACGCTTAATTCAGTCTGTACATCCATATGTGCAAAAACTATTTTTGACGGGTCTACTCCGCAATCAATAATAATTTCACAGACTCTAAGTAATGATTCTTTAATTGGGCTTGGGTGTATTATCATTGGTGCACCGGTGGATGCTTGTGCTCTTGCAGATGCTCTTAGAACCTTTTCCTCAGGCATTTCTTGGTCACGATCAATAAGTTGAGATATTGACCCTCCAATACCGACTTCTCCGATCAGACCTGCTTTTATGCCTGTATTGTCAATCCCAATAACGATATCTCTCATAATTTGATCGTACACATCATCTTCAGTCATGTTAGAAAGATACTCTGGATATGATGCAGGAATGTAGTAGCTGGATCCCATAACAATATTTAATCCAGTGGCCCTCGCCATCTTGGCCAGAGCCACTGGATCGCGACCTATCCCGATACTCGTTGCCTCCACAATAGTTTTACCCCCGGATAAAACGAAACTTTTCAATTCTTCTTGCATCAAGGTGAAGTCATTAAGTTTGATATGGTTGGAAATTACATTCCAGTGTTTAGCAAGATGTTTTATCAACTCAGGTTTAATTTCAGACCGAATTAATGATCTAAGAGAAGCTTCTTCTGGTACTGATTGGAAACACGCACCGTCAACGAATACATGCTCGTGCATCAGGGTTATTCCTGTGTCACTTGGATTTATAGGACCCAATACTGTTGATACTTTTCCAGATAGTTCTTTAATCATTTTTAAAAATAAGTTTCAATATTAATTATATTAAAATCTGTCCATTAATAAAGAAAAGCAGGAGCTACCGCTAACTCCTGCTTTTCTTTATTAACTTAAAGTGCTAACTATTAACTAACTTTTAGCCTTTATCCAGCTGCCAAGAATTCAGCCCAAGCATCTTGGAATGGACCTGGGTTAGCTAAAGGTCTCAGCAATGACATTTTATCTACAGTGCTGGTATCTCTAGCGGCCAGTTTGGCTACACGTTCTTTACCATCTGGGAAGGCCTTTTCTAGCCCATCCAAACAAGCTCGGCTAGTTGATGCCAACCACGTGTTACCAATAACTTTAACTTGAGACTCAGCACTATGGTAGTGTTCCATCCATGACAATACTGCGTCTGGATTCTTATCATATTGCTCGTTCTTAATTATGCATTGTCCATCAACCCAACCCATAATGTCATGAGCAGCAGGAGTTGCGAATTCGATGTTTGTTGCACCTGCATCTATACAGTTCTGAGTAATATAGTTACCACCTATGGCTATCCATATTTCTCCACTGACTAGAGCTCGTGTAATTTCATCGATATCTTGCCAGACCATCTTAAA
>QGNM01000040.1 GCA_003228095.2 Chloroflexota bacterium
CGATTTAATATTTAGGCATATTTGCCAATTTCTGTTAGGTTTTTTGTCTGCTGGCATGTACCCCGTTACAATAATTAAATGACAACTCCCGCTCGGCTTCAATACCTGAAGATAAAAAAACAATATTCTAAGGAAATATTGTTTTTTAGAATGGGAGATTTCTACGAAACATTTGATGATGATGCTGAAATTGTGGCTAGGATTTTAGAAATAACTTTAACTTCCAGAGAATTTGGCAAGTCAAACCGTATTCCAATGGCAGGAATTCCTCATCACGCCCTTAATAACTATCTTGGAAAGCTTATTAATAAAGGTTATAAAGTTGCATTATGCGAACAGGTTTCTGATGTAAGTGAATCTAAAGGACTTGTTGATAGAGCAGTGGTACGGGTTGTCACAGCGGGCACTATTGTTGAGGATAACATGCTGGACCCTAAAACCAACAACTATTTGGCGGCAATTGTGTTGGGAGACGAACAAGCTGGCTTAGCATATACGGACATTACTACTGGAGAATTTTTTACTTCCCAAATACCTCTTGATAAATTGGATGCTCAAATCTCAGTATTAGATTCCCAAGAGATTTTGGTTCATAATACTGGGGTAATAAATTTTGGAGACGCACACATAAGTGATTTGCCAAAAGTTTGTGCAAGTATAGAGAATTCAACTAAAGCTTTACTAAGCCACTTTAAAGTTCATTCGTTAGATTCATTCGGCCTTAAGGGATCACCGCTTGCTATTCAGGCGTCAGCCGGCATATTGGCATATTTGGAAAATAACCAACCGGAAGCCGTGGCTGCACTAAATACTTTAAAAAGCTTTTCACTCGAAACATATATGGTTTTAGATAGGCAAACTGTTCATAATTTGGAACTGTTTCAAAGTGGAAGATGGGGTGATCAAGACACTAGTTTATTCACTATATTAAATAAAACTTTCACATCAATGGGAACGAGATTATTAAGAGAGTGGATTAGACGTCCATTAATTGAAATAAAAACTCTGAATGAACGCCAGAAAGCCGTTGGGTGGTTTTACACTAATTCCCGACCACGGGAAAAAGTTAGAAAGCTTTTAAAAAAAATTTCTGATATTGAACGTTTAATAAATAAAATAAAATAAGGCTCGGTTAGGCCCAATGAATTAATATCGCTTAAAGAAAGTTTGTCGGCAGTGCCAAAAATTAAAGAAATATTAATTGACTCTATTGGCTCTGATATTAATTACCTGTTAGATCAATTAGTAGATCACGAACAAGTAGTTAAACTGATTGAAACATCGGTTATAGATCAGCCTAGCCAGGTTGTAGGTGACGGTAAAGTAATAAAAACAGGATATTCATCTCAATTAGATGAGGTAAGAAGTGATGCTGGGTCTGCAATTGACTATATTTCAAGATTAGAAGCAGATGAAAGAAAACGTACTGGAATCAAATCCCTTAAAGTAAGTTATAACAAAGTATTTGGATATTACATAGAGGTTAGTAAAAGCAACATATCTTTAGTTCCATCTAATTACATTCGACGTCAAACTCTTACCGGATCAGAACGATTTATAACACCTGAGATGGAAGAATATGAATCTAGAGTTCTGTCTGCTAAAGACAAGATAAATGAACTTGAAAAAACTATATATAAGAAAATATGTATTGAACTTTCAGATTCACATGACAATGTTTTGAAAACTGCAGCGGTTATTGCTTATATAGACGTGGTTAGGTCATTAGGGGAAGTAGCCGTGCTTAATGAATATGTAAAACCGAAATTAAACAATAAAACTTCAATTGTTATTAAAGATGGGAGACATCCAACAGTAGAAAAATTAGTACCACATGGCGAATTTGTACCTAATGACTCTCATATATCTAATGACGATGCTCAGTTGATCGTTTTGACGGGACCAAATATGTCTGGTAAATCTACTTATATTCGTCAAGTAGCACTAATCGTTCTTATGGCTCAAATTGGTAGTTTTGTTCCTGCAAGCGAAGCAAAAATCGGATTAGTTGATCGTATATTTACTCGCGTTGGTTTAAATGATGATATAGCTGTTGGGCAATCAACCTTCATGGTTGAAATGGTGGAGACCGCCTCTATTCTGAATCAGGCTACAGATAAATCATTGATAGTGCTTGATGAAGTGGGCCGCGGAACATCTACATACGATGGCTTGGCCATAGCACAGTCAATAATCGAATACATTAATGGTAATTCGAAGTTAAATTGTAGAACGTTATTCGCAACTCATTATCATGAATTAATTAACTTAGCAGAAGTATTTCCAAGAATAAAAAATTATAATGTGAGAGTATCAGAAAATGAAGATAGCGTAGTGTTTTTACATAATATTGTTCCGGGAGCAGCAACACGTAGCTATGGAATCCATGTGGCTAAATTAGCAGGGTTACCTGCTGAGGTTATAAATCGAGCTGATCACATATTGGCTGAGCTGGAATCAGGGGGTCGACCAAAGGCACAAAGTAAAGACATTATTAATTATAGGCAGCTACCTTTTGAATTTACAGAATCTAAATTAATGGAAAATATAAAAAATATGAACCTTGAAAATATGACGCCATTAGAAGCTATAACTAAATTATACGAACTAAAACAAGTAGCTGAAAACAATAACGAAAATAATCGTAAAAAGAGCTAGGTTCTGTATTTAATTGAATGATTGAAATAAAATAAACAAAACCAAATTGGGAGTTTAGTTTTATGAATATAAAAACATTGCCAACCAATCCAAAAGAAATTAGAGATATGATTAGGAATGATAAAGTGGATAAATCCACGGCAGGAATGGCTCCCGGGTATGTTCAAGCAAATTTGGTTATTGTTCATAAAGACCTTGCCTTTGACTTCCTGCTTTTTTGTAACCGCAATCCCAAACCATGCCCGGTATTAGAAGTCACTGAACCTGGCTCTTATGAACCTGTAAAAATGGCACCAGGATCAGACTTAAGATACGACATACCTAAGTATCGTGTTTATAGGTACGGGAATTTAGAAGCCGAGGTTACAGATATTGCCAAATATTGGACAGATGATATGGTTGCTTTTCTTACTGGCTGCAGTTTTGGGTTTGAAACAGCGTTGATAAGGGCGGGAATACCGCTTCGTCATATTGAATCTGACACCACTGTGCCGATGTACATCACCAATATCCCCACCAACCCAGCCGGAACTTTTTCTGGCCCAATGGTTGTTTCAATGAGACCTATTAAAAAGGAAAAAATTGTAAGATCAGTACAGGTGACATCTCGATTTCCAGCAGTTCATGGAGCTCCAATCCAAATAGGCAATCCTGATGAGATTGGTATTAAAGATATTAATAAGCCAGATTTAGGCGAACCGGTTGAAGTTAAAAACGATGAAGTACCCGTATTTTGGGCATGCGGGGTTACCCCTCAAGCAGTGGCGATGAAATCCAAGCCAGATTTAATGATTACACATGCACCTGGGTACATGTTTATTACTGACGCTATTGATGAAGAATATTCAGTTTTGTAATTACAGTACTAAAATTATGAGAGTTATTTATGGAAACGATTGAAGATATTATTTTAGATCATGATGGGAGAGGTATCTCGTTATTACGAGAGCACTTGCCTGTCGACTTTTGTAGTCAAGCAGCGGACATCTTGGTAAAAAAATCAGGTACAGTATTTATTGTGACTGGCTTTTATATTCTTGCTGCTGAAGCTACTGAAACCGATGGACCTCCGGGGGCAGTTGTTATTGGAGAAGCTCTGTCAAAATTGGGTTATAAGGTTATTTATATTTCGGATTTATATACGACGCCATTGATTAGTTCTGTGGTTGGAAATACTGCAGAGGTGATAGATTTTCCAATAGCATTAAACCAAGAAAGTAGTGATTTTGCAAATCAGTTACTAGAGAAATATCAGCCTTCTGTAGTGGTAGCAATAGAGAGATGCGGATTTACTGACGAATACAAATTCAGGAACATGCATGGAGAAGATATATCAAACTATAATGCGAAGACAGATTATCTTTTTATGAATCATGAAAACACACTTGCAATTGGGGACGGTGGTAATGAAATCGGCATGGGTAATTGTGATGACATAATTGCAAATGATCCAAAAATACTAATAAAAAAACCATGTGTTACTAAAGTAAATGAACTTATTATTGCAACTACCTCGAACTGGGGTGGATATGGTTTGATTGCTTCGCTATCTGAGAAGAAAGGTATTAATTTACTTCCTTCAATCAAACGAGAAATAGAGATTCTTGATAGATTTGTCGAATTGGGCGCAGTAGATGGGGTTTCTCAAAAATGTGTCAGCAACGTTGACGGTTTTTCTAAAGAGGAAAATAGTGATATATTGCAGCGACTTCATGGTTACCTAGAATCAATTGGAATTTAAATTGATTCTAACAAAATATAGGTAAGTCTCTGCTATTTATCTTTCTTAGCAGCAGCTAGCTGAGTCATTATTCGTGATTTACGCCTAGAAGCATTGGATTTATGAATTGCTCCTTTTTTAGAGGCTTTGTCTAAGGCCGAAACTGCGTTATGGACGATTTCTTGAGCGTTATCAAGATCGTTAGTTTCAATAGCAGTTCTAGCTGATGTAATTAAATTTTTAGCCTTAGTTCTTAGAGGTGAGTTACGTATACTCCTACGAACAGACACACGATGCGATTTTTTACTTGGCATTAATAAATACTCCGAATTATTATTTATTAGAGGTAACTGATTGGTCAGGTGATCTAATAATGTTGGTTATACCTTTTACGCTCTCTAGTTTCGAGAACACTTTATTCAATTCATCTATGCCCCGAGTGTATAACGTCATAGTAATGATACTACGATCTGCCATTTCACGGGTTTCGCAATTCGCGATATTAACACGATGTTCAGACACAAGTGAAGTAATATCTTTAAGAAGTCCTACTCTATCATATGCATCTATTTGAATATCTACAGGGTAAAGTGTTCTGGCTTGACCCCAATCAACTTTTATTAAACGTTCATTAACGCTTTCATTTTTAATGTTTGGGCAATCTTTTCGATGTACGGTAACGCCTCTGCTACGAGTTATATAGCCTGTTATATTGTCTCCCCTAGATGGGTTACAACATTGTGCCATTCTAGTTAATAAATCTCCCACTCCTAACACGTCAATTCCACTGGAAGGACCAATGGACTTAATCGATTTTGGTGAGATGTCTGCGTTAGTTGGAGTAGTTAATTTCGTCGCAATTTGAGATACGGTTATCGATCCTGTGCCAATTGAGTGGTATAACTCATCAGGAGATTCCATGCTCATAATACTCGATATTTCTTTCAAATTTAAGTCGGTGGTTAATCTCCGAACCTGTTTACTGTAAAGTTCTTTACCACGCTGAATATTAATTCTTTGTTCCTGCCGATTAAACCACTGTCTGATTTTCTGTCGGGCTGAATTTGTCTTTATATATCCTAAGTTAGGATATAACCAATCAATACTAGGTCCACGCTCAGTCTTGCTTGTAACAATTTCAATGCTGTCTCCATTTTTCAATTTATATTGTAAGGAAACCAGTTTGCCATTTACATGCGCTCCAACGCATTGATGGCCTATGTCAGTGTGGACTTGATAAGCAAAGTCTAATGGTGTTGAGCCAGAGGGTAGTTCTTTTAAGTCTCCTTTTGGGGTATATACATAAACCTGATTATCAAATATGTCTGTTTTGAAAGATTCAATAAAGTCTTCGGCTCCACTTACGTCTCTTTGCCAGTCAAGTAGTTGACGCAGCCATAACATTTTTTTATCAAATTGAGGGTCGGTATCTCTACCTTCTTTATATAGCCAGTGAGCAGCAACTCCATATTCGGCTAACTCGTGCATTTCCGTAGTCCTGATCTGAACTTCTACTGGGAATGCGCCCTTACACAATACTGCCGTGTGTATAGATTGGTATAAGTTGTCTTTTGGATTTGCTATGTAATCATCAAATTGATCACGCAATGGTCGCCAGAGCGAGTGTACCACTCCCAAAGCTGAGTAACAGTCATTGACATTATTAACAATAATCCTTAGGGCAAAAAGGTCGTATATATCCCCTATTGTCATGTTTTGATCTTGATATCTTTGTATTTTCTTATGAATGGAGTAAATATGTTTTGGCCTGCCCGTTACAATAGATTCAATCCCAGCATCTTTCAAAGATTCAGTGAGTTTAGTACGTATTACTGCTATATATTCTTCTCTCGAGGTTCTTTTAGACATAAGTGATTTGGAAATATCTTTGTAATTCACGGGATTTAAATGTTGGAAAGCTAAGTCTTCGAGGCGCCATTTGATCTCCCATATACCAAGCCTATGTGCGAGTGGAGCATATATGTCTAATGTTTCTTTTGCGATAGATATCCGTCGAGCTTCTGGAAGCGCCTTTAACGTCCGCATATTATGTAGTCTGTCTGCTAGTTTTATTAATACGACCCTAATGTCTTCTGCCATCGACATTAACATTTTTCTCAGATTTTCTACTCGTGCACGTTCCTTTTTGCTGTAGATGCCTGAGTCGATATTAAAAGCTGGAGGATCTGTCATTAGCGTTTTCTCACTAAGTAGATCGTTGGTAGTGGTTAAATCATCTAAAGTAAATGCACCTTTTTCTGCTAAAGACTCACTTTTTGTTAATTTGGTTACACCAGAAACTAAATTAGCTACTTCAATGCCAAATGTAGTTTCTATGTCAGCATAAGAGACATCACAGTCTTCCATGACATCATGAAGTAGCGCCGCTGCTAGTGCTTTTGAATCAAGTTTAAGCTCAGCTAAATAAATAGCTGTTTGAAGAGGATGCTCTATGAATGGCTCGCCCGACATTCTGGTTTGACCGCTGTGGGCTTCTTTAGCAAACTCATATGCAGTGGAAATTAGGTCTAACTGCTCTGCCGGTATATACAGCCTAGCTTTTTTTAATAGCGATTCCATATTACTTTAGGTATTTTATTCTCATTTGACTTTGATTATTCGGGAATGGAGAATCAGTGCAAATATTTATATTAAGAATAGTCTATTTAATCAAATATTAATATCTTTTTACTCTTTGAAGTCACATCGTATTGGGCGATAATCCAATTGATTGTTAGTAGAATTTAAAGAAAATTTAAGTTAAATCTTAAGGAAATTGATCATTATGATCTTTCAAGCACCTCGCGGCACATATGATCGTATGCCAGACCAACAGCGACTTTGGCAGAGAATAAACAAAGTTTTAGAAGAAATATCTGACGTATATGGATATGATCGAATTGATACTCCAGTTATTGAAGATGCAAAACTATTTTCCAGGGGAGTAGGCGATGTTACAGATATTATGGAAAGAGAGACTTACACATTTCCGGATAGAGGTGGTGATTTACTTACCTTAAGACCAGAAGGAACGGCGCCGGTGTGCAGGGCGTATATAGAACATGGTATGCATAATTTAGCCCAACCCGTCAGACTTTATTATGTTTGCCCTGTTTTCAGATATGAAAGACCCCAGTCGGGAAGATATAGGCAGCATCATCAATATGGAGTTGAGGTTTTAGGATCTTCTGAACCAGAGGTAGATGTAGAGGTTATTCAACTTGCATGGAATATATTGAAGAGATTAGATGTTTCGGACATAAAGCTTAAAATCAATACCATGGGTGATAGTGATAGTCGGGTATTGTACATTTCTAAATTACAAGATTATCTGAACTCGAAAATAGACCAGATACCGGATTCAATAAAACCAAGGATTGCCTCAAATCCATTGCGTGTGCTTGATTCTAAAGACCCAAAAATGTTTGAAATAAATAATAATGCTCCAAGGTGCATAGATCACATTAATGCAGCATCAAGCGAACATTGGGCGACTTTATTAAAGAACCTTGATGCACTTTCTATTCCATACGAGGTGGATCATAAGTTGGTGAGAGGTTTTGATTATTACACTCGGACTGTATTTGAAATTGTACCTTCGGTTGAGAAGTCTCAAAATACATTAATTGGAGGAGGAAGATACGATGGCCTGGTTGAGATGCTGGGTGGAAAATCAACTCCTGGCATTGGGTTTGCTATGGGCCTTGAGAGAGTTGCCATCGCTCTCGACAATACTTTATCTGAGTTATAATCAAATACTTCAATAAAACTTCTGATAGCACATATTGGAGATGCAGCCAAAGAGCGAGCAGTGTTATTAAGTTCAAGAATTAGAACTGCTGGAGTGTCAGCTGTTTTGGCGCCAACGAGAGGAATTAAAAGTCAGTTGAGATATGCAACTTCCATATCAGCAACGCACGCTATTATTATTGGCGATGAAGAATTACGAAATCATGAGATAGTTTTGAGAACTTTTGCGACGCATTCACAAGAAACCATACCTGAGGCAAATCTTATCAATTTTCTCTCAAGTGTTAGTTAATAAGTTTAAATTAATAAAATAAGAGCATAAGTGAAATTTTGTTTTCAATCCAATGTTAGAAAAAATAGAAACAATTAAGACACGAATTGATGAACTGGAATCAATGCTTTCAGATCCTGATTTAGTCAGTGACTATAGTAAATCTCAAGGTTTAATAAGAGAACATGCAATGATAAAACCCTTAGCGGAATTATCAAAAGAATTTACAAGTGTTGTTGAACAGATAGAACAGCTTAAATCCATTATTAGACATGATAGTGATAGAGAAGTAGTCGAATTAGCAAATTTAGAATTGCCTGAGCTGCAAAATAAGAAACTTAGCCTTGAACAAGAATTGAGGATAGCCTTACTTACTAAAGACCCAAACGATTTCAAGAATGTGATTATGGAAATTAGAGCAGGTATAGGGGGGGAAGAAGCATCTCTTTTCGCCGCAGATTTATACCGCATGTATTCTCGTTATGCGCAAAGAAGAGGTTGGCCTCTAGACATTTTATCGACTAGCCAATCGGACGCGGGGGGAATCAAGGAGGTAGTTATTCAAATTAAAGGCGATGGAGCCTTTAGTATTCTTAAGCATGAAAGTGGTGGACACAGAGTCCAGAGAGTACCGATGACAGAGTCTAGTGGACGCATTCACACTTCCGCTGCTACTGTAGCGGTCTTGCCAGAAGCAGAAGAGGTGGATGTGAACATAAAAAATGAAGACATTGAAATTGATGTATTTCATGCTAGTGGACATGGAGGACAAAGCGTTCAGAAGGTAGCCACAGCGATCAGAATAAAGCATGTCCCTACCGGAATTCTGGCTATTTGCCAAGATGAAAGATCACAGCATAAAAATAAAGAAAAAGCGATGGCAGTGTTAAGGTCACGTGTCTATAAAAACGAATTAGACCGACAACAAAAGGAAATTAGTGATAATAGAAGATCTCAAGTGGGGTCGGGGGACCGTTCCGAGAGGGTACGGACCTATAATTTTCCTCAGCAAAGAGTGACCGACCATAGAACTAATATATCTCAATATAACCTTGAAGAAGTGCTAGACGGCGAACTTGATGTATTTATAAATGGACTCATTGATCGTGAACAGCAAATTAAACTTGAAGAATCAGGAATTTAATCAAGACACTGTACGTTCCTTGTGGCTAAAAGGTATTGATAGCTTAAGGGGATGTTCAATATCCGATAGTGAGCTTGAATCTGAGTTGCTGTTGCGAGCGGCACTTGGGTTTAGTAAAAGTGATTTCTTTTCAAGTTTACGGAACATAGTCCCTGAAAATGAAAGACTTTTGGTTGAACAATTAATTCAACGCCGAATGGCCGGCGAGCCTACCTCATACATTTTGGGATGTAAGGAGTTTTATGGGATAGAGTTTTGTGTTTCTAAAGAAGTGCTGATACCCAGACCAGAAACGGAACTGATAGTCGATTTATCACTAAACAAGATCAAGGATAATTTTTTAATTGCAGACATAGGGACTGGGAGCGGATGTATAGCTGTTTCAATAGCTGCGCACTCACGTGATATTAAAATAATAGCTGTGGATAAAAGTATTGATGCCTTGAGAGTGGCAAGAAAAAATCTCATAAGACATGGAATGATAGAAACAATCGACCTGGTTAATGCAGACCTATTAACTTCTTTTAGGCCTGGGTTGAAGTTTGATTTGATTGTCTCAAACCCGCCCTATATCCCTTTAAATATTTATCGAAGATTGCCTCAAGAAATTAAATATGAACCAGATATAGCATTAAATGGTGGGCTTGACGGCCTTGAGATTATTCGTTGTCTGGTTTGGCAAGCGAATGAGTTACTCTCTGATGGGGGTAGTTTGCTGTTTGAAGTGTTTTCTGAGTGTTCAAGGGAAGCTGTTAATCTAACATCAGAATTAATGCCCGGAACTAAGATAACTGTACATAATGATTTGTTAGGTTTACCAAGAGTAATTGAGGCTGCAAAATTATGATGATATTGGCAGTTGCTTAGTTAAGGAACTAACTTCCACCCATTTGGAAGTATTTACCTTCAGTTTTTATTGATGGGGCTATTATCATCTTCGCTTTTTGCATTTCTCTAATATTAAATGCCCCTACCATACCCATGCATTCTTCTAATGCGCCAATTAGGTTTTGGGTGCCATTAGTTTTTGAAGTTGGGCCAAAAAGAATCTGCTCTAAAGGGCCTTGAGTACCAACATTGACTCTGGTTCCTCTTGGAAGACGTGGATGAGGGCTTGCCATGCCCCAGTTATAACCACCCCCAGGAGCTTCTTCTGACTGAGCTAAAGGTGATCCAATCATTATTGCATCCGCCCCTGCAACAAATGACTTGCAGACATCACCTCCTGTACGTATTCCACCGTCTGTAATCACTGGAACATATTTACCTGTTTGTTTTAAGAAATTGTCCCTTGCGGCTGAAACTTGTAAGGTTGCGGTGACTTGTGGAACTCCGACGCCAGTTACTTCTCTAGTTGTGCATGCAGCTCCTGGCCCGACGCCAACCAATATTCCTTGTACCCCAGTTTCCATTAATTCCAGAGCAACGTTATATGAAATGCAGTTACCTACTATTACTGGTATATCAATTAAGTCAAGCAACTCTGAAAAAATTAACCCTCGTTTTGATTTTGATATATGTCTAGCTGTAGTTACAGTAGATTGGACGAATATTAAATCTGCTCCAGCCTCAGCGGCTAGGGGGGCTAGCTTCTTGGTGCTCGCCGGGGTTATAGATACTGCGCACCTTGCCCCGGTTGCCTTAATTTCTTGCACACGTTCACCGACTAAATTGGTATCAATTTCGCCTGAGTAAACTTCTTGGAGCACAGAGGTTACATCATCATCTGATGCGTCAATGATACGAGATAAGGGTTCAGATGGGTTTGAATATCTGGTTTGTATTCCCTCTAAATTCATTACAGATAATCCGCCCGACTTCTCCATATGTCCTGCAAATTTTGGCGACCCTATTGCATCCATTGCTGAAGATATAATAGGTATTTTAAAAGTGTGGTTACTTAAAGAAAACTCTGTATTCGTTTGGTCTGGGTTAATCGTGATTTCGCCGGGAGCAATAGCTACTTCGTCAAATCCATATGCTCGGCTGAGTTCCTTGATTTCGGGAACAGACATTGATTACTTCTCCAATCATTATTATTTATTGCAATAGTAAAACAGATATAATTAAGGATATTCCCACGTTAGAAGGATGGTCAACAGTAAATTTGTAAAAAATGGATCATTGCCAGTTGAATGTCAAATAAAAGTGATAACGAGAGGCACTTCTCGTAGAGATATTAATGTAATACTAAGTAATCATGTCGAAACTTGAGACACAGGTAAAAGATTTAGGGCTAAAGTCAGGATTTGATCTAGTTGGAATTACATCTGCTGAGAAATTTATGCGTGATGAAAAAGCCAGTATTGAGCGTGTCCGATCTGGCTTAATGGATGGATTGCCATGGTATACAGAGGATCGAGTTAAGAAAGCTAATAATCCTGGCATACTCCTCGAGAATGCGAGATCGGTGATTTCGTTAGCGGTTTCGTACAACACTAGAGAACATAAGAACAAAAATAAAATTACAGGAAAACTTGCAAGGTATTCTTGGGGTGAAGATTACCATGATGTGATCAAGGAAAGGTTGCGTTGTTTTGTAAAGGAATTAAAATTGTTGGCTGGAGAAGACGTCAAAACAAGAATATTTGTTGATGACGGCCCAATGAATGATCGAGCTACAGCGGAAAGAGCAGGAGTAGGTTGGTTTGGGAAAAATACCAATATATTGACCCAGAACTATGGTTCTTGGGTTTTTTTATCCCAAGTTATTACAGACATTGAATTAGTTCCTGATTTGCCTTTAAATAAGACTTGTGGCAGCTGCGTAATTTGCATAGAAGAGTGTCCTACTGATGCAATTGTAGCCCCGTATGTCATTGATAACACTAAATGTATATCCTTTCTCACAATCGAACTTAGAGACTCGATTCCAAGAGAACTCAGACATTTGATGGGAGACTGGATATTTGGCTGTGATATATGTCAGGATGTGTGCCCAGTTAACCGAAAAGCAGTGATTTCTTTAGATCCTAAGTTTACTAGATTCCATGAATTTTCTGCTTTGGATTTAATACCATTATTAGATTTATCTAAAGTGGAATTCAATAAAATATTTAAAGGTAGCGCCATTAAAAGAGCCAAAATTTCAGGGTTTCAGAGAAATGTGTGCGTAGCTTTGGGTAATATTGGTGATCCGGTAGCTGTGCCGGCCTTAAGCAAAGTGATTCAGGCAGATTACCCTGATTTAGTTCGTTCCCATGCTGCATGGGCCCTTGGTCGTATCGGAGACAAGAGTGCTATGGAAATATTAAACAGTCAAGCAAATTTAGATCAAAGCGCAGAAGTACTAGAAGAAATTCGAGAAGCAATAGCTTCACAGAATCCTAAACAGTAGTAAGTGAGCAGATGTTAAATATCGACAAGAGAATATCCCCTTTAAAAGAGACTTGGGTTGCGATTGATACGGAAACTACCGGACTCTCTGAAGATAAAGACTCAATTATAGAAGTGGGTTGTGTAAAATTTATTGGCGACCAACATTTGGAAACTTATAAGTCGCTTGTTAATCCTTTGTCCATACTGAGTGACTTCACAACAAGCTTTACTGGAATAACTCAAAACGAGGTTAACAGTGCCCCCGTGTTCGAGGACATAATAGATGACCTGCATGAATTTATAGGTGATGCACCTGTAGTAGGGCATAATATTCAATTTGACCTGGGCTTTTTGAATAAAAGTGGCCTGAAAATTGATAACTCGGTTTCTGATACTTGGGACATGGCTTATGTTTTATTACCCGGCATCAGCTCTTATTCACTTTCAAATATTGCGAAGGACTTAGGTATAACCCATGACAAAGCGCATCGAGCGTTGGAAGATGCAGCAGTAACGGCTCATGTTTTTAATTATTTATTGAAGTCAGCTGACAAATTGGAAGACGATATTTTATTTGAGCTAAGCAGAACTGCGACCCAATGTGGTTCCAGATTGACTTATGTTCTGTCTGGCCTTATGGCAACCAGAAATAAGTCTAGAATTAAATCTCAACAAGTTATCGGATTTGATGTTGAGAAAATTCGTGCCAGGCTAACGAAAGAGCCTTCAATAAAAAAGATCGAACGAGCCACTCCGATAGATCTAAAGTTAATTGAGTCTGCTTTGTCCGCCAAAGGCAGTTTGTCGAGCTCAATGTTGAGATTTGAAGAAAGACCTGAGCAGATGACGATGGCCAAAGCGATAGCTGAGACCATAAACTCAGGAATTGGAGAAGATCAAACTCGATTAATCGTTGAAGCCGGCACAGGTGTCGGGAAGTCTCTTGCATACCTACTTCCATCTATTATCTATGCATTAAAAAACAATAAAAGAATTGTGGTATCAACCAATACTATTAATTTACAAGAACAATTATTAACAAAAGATATGCCTTTAGTGATTGAGGCCTTGAAAGATATAGATTCGATAGATGTTGAAAAACTGAGGTTTACGCAACTGAAAGGACGAGACAATTATCTTTGCCTAAATAAACTAATACGAATGAGATTGACTGATAAGCCAACATGGACAGAAGGTCGTTTAATATCGAAAGTATTCGTTTGGTTACGGCAAACTAGAACTGGAGATAAATCAGAATTGAATTTGGGTTCTCGGGGAGCTTCAGCGGTATGGAGCAGGTTATCGGCCCAGGGAAGCGCCCTATGTAAAGGGATTAGTGGAGCATGCTTTCTCAGAAGCGCCAGGGATAAAGCCTCTTCATCACATCTAGTGATTACTAATCATTCTCTACTGATGGCCGATATAGCTTCTGATGGATCTGTATTGCCAGATTATGACATTTTAATAATCGATGAAGCTCATCATCTAGAGGATGCAGCTACTAGACAACTTGGTTTTGAACTAAATGGAAACAACATAAACGATCATTTGACTCAGATAATGGCTGAAAAAGGAGCGTTACGTACAGGATTAAAACTATTTAAGGAGAATAAACTCAGCTTGAGTCGAATACAAACCTTAGAGAAGATATTATCGGATATTTCAGAGTTTGTTCCTAAGGCTCGTGAGTATACTGCCAGCTTGCTCGCTAGTATTGAAAAGGTTGGCAGTGGGGTTCAAAATGCTTCGTCATATAACACTAACATTATCCCTGACATTAGAATTACTGCCGGAATTAGATCTCAGCCGGGATGGTCTGAGATTGAAATCGATTGGCAAAAGATAGACTTAGCGTTAGGTAAAGTAGGCGATTTACTTAATGAGGCTGTTGCTGCTTTAGATGATACAAAGCATGATGCGTGTGACAGGGTCTTAGAGGAAGTAATAGATCTAATCCAATCCAATCAAGAATTAAGAGGCCATCTTGAGGAATTCGTTATTCATCCTTCTAAAGATGGTGTTTATTGGGTATCAAATTCTTCCTCAAATCGTAGTTCCAGAGAGAGAAATATATCGATACAATCAGCTCCCCTATATGTCGGCGATGTTTTATCCGAGTCAGTGTATTCGAAAACGTCTACAGTAATTATGACAAGTGCAACATTGGCTACTGGAAACAACTTTGAATATGTTACCGAACGTACCGGGTTTCAAGACTCAACTGAATTATTGCTTGGCTCCCCGTTTGATTATGCCGCCAACTCAGTATTATGTGTTCCAGAGGACATGCCTGAACCTAACCTGCCCAATTACCAAGATGCCATTAATAAAGCGATAGCTAGTTCTGTAATTGCATCCGAAGGTAAAGCTATGGCCTTATTTACTTCATATAGTTCATTAAATAAAACGTATAAAGATATTAAAGACACACTTAAATCTCATGACATACAGGTTTTGGCTCAAGGTATAGATGGAAATCCAAATAAAATTGTGAGTCTTTTTCAGAAGAATCCACGATCATTGTTGCTAGGCACATCTAGTTTTTGGGAAGGGGTCGATTTACCGGGGGAATCGTTGCAGTTGCTTTTACTAACGCGCTTACCATTTAATGTTCCAACTGATCCAATTTTTGCAGCTAGGTCAGATTGGTTTCAGGAACCATTCAAAGAATACGCGGTTCCTCAAGCAGTAATCAGGTTAAGGCAGGGGTTTGGCAGGTTGATAAGGACAGAAACAGATCGAGGCGTGGCTGCAGTATTAGACAAAAGGATTCTCTCAAAAGGTTATGGCAAGGTATTCTTGGAATCTATGCCACCGGCCCGCGTTGTTAAGACCACAACTTTAGAGATGCCTAAGCTGATCGAACAATTTTTGAGTTAACAAGATTTTGTTAATTAGAATTGAGTCGGCCTTTAACCTGGAATCAACATTAGACAGTGGACAAGCATTTCGATGGAAAAATCGAAGTGACTATTTTGAAGGTGTGGTAGACAAATCGATTATTCTGATAAAGCAAATTAGTGACGGACTAGAATTCGAATCTTTTCCTCAAAGTGAAAAAGAGCTTAAACCTCAGCTGCAGTATTATCTGTCTTTGCATGATGATTTGGAAATTATATTGAAATCAATTGCTGTAGACCGAAACATCCAATCGTATATTGATCAATACAAAGGTATGAGAATCTTGAAACAAGATCCTTGGGAATGTTTAATTTCATTCATATGTTCCTCTAATTCTAATGTGTTGAGGGTTAAGCAAAATGTTGAAGATATGTCTGCAGCTTACGGCGAAAAGATTGAAGCTTTTGGAAGTATAAGACATACTTTTCCCTCTCCGAAACAATTGGAAAATGCCAGTACCCCTATTCTTCGACAGCTTAAGCTCGGTTATAGAGCAGAGTATATCCATGAAGCTGTAAAATTGGTCTCACAAGATGTAATCAACCCATGGTCATTATTAGAAGAACCTTATGAAGAAGCCCTAATGACCCTAACTAAAATACCTGGTGTTGGGGATAAAGTCGCGAATTGCATAATGTTGTTTTCTATGGGTAAGGATAACGCTTTCCCTGTCGATGTTTGGATTGATCGGATTATCAAAGAACTTTACCCTGGAGAATTAGATGATTATATTCAAAGAAAATTTTTAAATCAGTTGGCAAATAAAAAGAGAACTAAAAATAGGCTCAAAAGTCCTTCGATCAACAGAACGATTATAAAAGATTGGGCTAGGGAATATTTTGGGGATTATGCTGGATGGGCCAATCATTA
>QGNM01000045.1 GCA_003228095.2 Chloroflexota bacterium
AAGGCATGGTTCGAAAACTATCGAGTCTTCTTAGGATTCTTTTAAGCTCTAATGAAGCACAATCGCAAATTAAACAGGTAGCCACAACTCTAAGAGAAGCCTGCTTAGTGTGCGGTATAGTGCTAGTAGACTCTCCTCTATATGAACTTTTTAGAGTTTGTCCAGGGTGCAATTTCCATTATGGACTATCAGCTCGAGATAGAATTCAGTGCCTTGTTGATCCCGGTAGTTTCAAGGAAATTAATCGATCTATTTTCTCCAAAGGACCTGCTTCAACACCTTTAGAATCGCTATATAGTGCAAAAATATCTGCAGATCAAAAAAGAACTGGATTATATGAGGCAGTTGTAACTGGCGTCTGCTCTATTGGTGGTAGCTCTGCCACATTGATAGCTTTAGATTTTGGATTTATGGGCGGTTCAATCAGTTCAGTTGTTGGGGAGAAAGTTGCATTAGCCTTCGAGCATGCTGCTAAACGCAAGCTGCCTCTTGTTGCTGTTTTAACAAGCGGTGGCGCTCGGGTTCATGAAGGCTTACTTTCTTTGTTACAAATGGGGAAAATTACTGTTTCAGCTGAGAAATTTTCAGAAAAACAACTACCGCTTATTTCCGTACTGGCTAATCCAACCACTGGCCAAGCATTTGCCAGCTTAGCAAACCTGGCAGATATAACTGTAGCTGAACCAGGTGCAATAATAGGCTTTTCAACTGCTAGAGCAATTAAACAATCTGAGATCAAGTCAACCCAACAGTCTATCCATAACGCGGAATCACAACTGTCTCACGGAATGATAGACACTATCGTCTCCCGTCCTGAATTAAATGAAACCCTTGCTGTCTTGTTAGATTTAACTAATCCTGAGTTTCGACTCAGTTACCGGAAAAAAACAAAAAGAAGTCAAACTCCACTACCAAAACAAAGAGCTTGGCAATCAGTCGGTCTCGCTAGACATACAAAAAGGCCAACTACAGTCGACTATATAAACCGGATTGTATTAAATTTTTTTGAGCTTAAAGGAGATAGGTCGACAGGAGAAGATCCAGCAATATTAGGTGGCCTTGGACATTTAGGTGGTCAAACTGTAATGATAATTGGGCAAGAAAGAGGAGGCCAAGGTTCGGATAAGATGAATGATGGAATGACGTCGCCGTCAGGTTTTCGCAAAGCGGTCCGCTTAATGAAAATTGCAGAAAAATTCGATATCCCCATAATCACGCTTATTGATACACCTGGACCAAACCAAGGAGATCAGTCAGAACGACAAGGACTTGGAAACTCTATTGCATTAACCATGTCTACAATGGCTTCATTAAACGTGCCAACAATTGCTGCAATAATTGGACAGGGTGGAAGTGAAGGGGCTTTGTCTCTTGCTATAGCAGATAGAGTCTTAATGATGCAAAATGCCATCTACACAATAATGGCGCCAGAAGAAGCTGCTACTCTAATGTTTAATAAATCAACAACAAATGAGGAAGCGGCAGAATCTTTAAGATTAACGGCAACTGATTGTCTAGAATTAAATATTATTGATGAAATTGTGGGAGAACCAATTAGTGCAGCGCATGAAAGCCCTGATGCAGCAGCCAGACAACTAAGGCGTGTTATTCTAAACCACCTAACAGAGATCGGTAATTTATCTAATTTCAGACGATCTAGAAGGCGATATCGTAAATTTAGGCAAATAGGGGAATTCACTAAGAATTTAAGCGGTCAACCTAAATTAAACGAACCACCTTCATCTATCCTGGATTCTTCTGAATCCAGGAGTCTTCCAATAGAAGGAGGCGGGTTGAGATTTCAAGAAACTAAATCTTTAGAAGCAATCGATCCTATTGACCATACCCACTGAGTTATTCGAGATTGAGGGAATTTTAAGTTAGTTTAAGCACGGCCATCAAAAATGGCTTAGCTGCTTAAAACCCCGCCATGCTTATGTCGAGTTTGCTCAAAATTCGAAATATTGACTTCATGCTGTAGCGTAATTCCGATATCGTCCAAGCCATTCATTAAGGAATTCCTACGGAAATCATCGATTTTAAAATTAATGGCAATATCTTCTTCTTCGTCCCAGATCTTCAAAGATTGCAAGTCTACGTTTAATGTATATCCCTCTTTAGTTCTAGCCCTCCGTGTTATGCCAGAAACAATGCTGTCAGATACGACTATCGGCAGTATTCCATTCTGAAAACAATTATTGTAAAAAATATCTGCAAAGGAGGGAGCAATAATACATTTGAATCCGTAATCCATTAATGCCCATGGGGCATGTTCGCGAGAAGAGCCTGATCCAAAATTCGCTCCTGCAACTAATATTGACGCCCCTGCATAAGAACTTTTATTTAATTCAAATTCAGGATTAAGGGATCCATCTTCTTTAAAACGCCAGTCGTTAAATAAAAATTGCCCATAGCCTGTTTTCTTAATTCTTTTAAGAAATTGCTTTGGTATTATTTGATCAGTATCTACGTTAGCTCTATCCATCGGAGCCACTAAGCCTGTATGTTTTATAAATGGATCCATTTTACCTTCACTAAGATTAATATTTTGATCGGTTTTATATAAAAACTATATTACCTGAAACGTTACCGTGAACTACGCCCATTCCCTAATATCTACAAAGCGTCCCTCTATAGCGGCGGCGGCGGCCATTTGAGGGCTAACAAGGTGAGTTCTACCTCCCTTACCTTGCCTTCCTTCAAAATTCCTATTGCTCGTAGAAGCACATCTTTCTCCGGGTTGCAAGATGTCGGGATTCATGCCTAAGCACATAGAGCACCCAGCTACCCTCCAATCAAAGCCCGCCTCAATTAATATACGATCAAGGCCTTCCTGCTCCGCTTGCTCTTTTACTGCAGCAGACCCAGGAACCACCATAGCATATACCTGGTCACTAACCTTTTTACCTTTAACTACAGCGGCAGCAGCCCTTAAATCTTCAATTCGAGAATTAGTACATGAGCCAATAAAAACCCTATCAATTTTAACATCAGTGATTGGGGTGTTAGGAATTAAATCCATATAAGTTAAAGCTCTTTGCCAAGATTCCTTTTCAGATTCGCCCAATGCATCATTGGGGTTAGGTATTTTAGACGTGACTGGAATAACCATCCCAGGGTTGGTCCCCCATGTAACGAATGGTTCTAAATCTTTAGCATTTATGACTACCCTGGAATCATAAACGCTTCCGGGGTCCGACCTTAAGTTACTCCACTGTTCGGTCGCAATTTCAAACTCTGAACCTTTCGGAGCATGTGACCTGCCTTTGATATAATCAAACGTAGTCTGGTCAGGCGCCACCATTCCTGCTCGAGCACCTGCTTCAATAGACATGTTGCAAACCGTCATTCTACCTTCCATAGACAAGTCTTTAATCGCTTCACCTGTGTACTCAATCACATGACCTACAGCCCCGGCAACTCCAATGCGTCCTATTACCCCTAAAATAATGTCTTTGGCTGATACTCCAGTTGGTGCAGGCCCATCTATATTAATCTCCATGGTTAAGGGTTTTTTCTGCCTCAGTGTTTGAGTTGCCAAAACATGCTCTACTTCAGATGTACCGATACCAAGGGCAAAGGCGCCAAAGGCGCCATGTGTAGAAGTATGGCTATCACCACATACAATGATCTTCCCAGGCTGAGTGCGCCCTTGTTCCGGTGCGATAATATGAACTATCCCTTGCAATGGGCTAAACCTGTCATAAAGCTCTACCCCGAATTCCTTACAATTCTCATCAAGTGCATCTAATTGTTCTTTTGCTATTAAGTCTTTTACTGGTAATGACAGATCCCATGTCGGGGTATTATGATCCATAACTGCTATTGTCAGGTCGGGACGCCTCACACTTCGACCTGCTACTCTCAACCCATCAAATGCTTGCGGAGATGTGACTTCATGTACTAGATGTAAGTCGACATAAAGTATAGTTGGCTCGCCTGATTTCTCTTTAACCACATGCGTTTGCCAAATTTTTTCAAATAACGTTTTTGGTTGATTTTGTCCCATTATTTGTGCTTTTCCTTAATTAAATATGAAATGGCTTAATAGTTAACATATTTTTAACAACTTATCTTATCCTGCAACTTACTACTCACCTAGAAAATCATGTCATCTGCAATTTCAACTAAGCAGTAGTTTCAGAAACTTGACTGTCTGTGATATCCAGCATTCTATTTAATGCATGCATATAAGCTTTCGCGCTAGCAACGATGATGTCCGTATCCGACCCTCTGCCGACATAAGTTTCTCCATCATGTTCAATTCGAATTGTTACGCTACCCTGTGCATCTATGCCTTCTGTAATTGCATTCACTCGATACTCTGTCAAAGTGTTTGGCACTTTTACTATACGATTAATCGCTTGATAAACAGCATCAACAGGGCCTGTACCTGTGGCAGCATCTGTAATTTTTATACCATCCTGCATAATTAACGAAACTGTAGCAGTAGGAATATCGTGGTTTCCAGAACTAACTTGTACGTGTTCTAAAATATAACTTTGCAATTCTGTGTCCATTCTTCGCTGTCCGGCCATCAAAGACTCTAGGTCTATATCTGTGACTTCACGTTTTCGGTCAGCTAAATCTTTAAATTGCGTAAAAACTCCGTCAAGTTCTTGTTTGGTTAAATGATACCCTAGATCATCCAATCTTGACCTTAACCCTGCTCGGCCACTTAATTTGCCTAAAACTAATTCGTTTGATGGCCAGCCAACTATTTGTGGGTCCATTATCTCAAAGGTGGTTCTTTCTTTTAGTACTCCATCTTGGTGTATTCCAGACGCATGGCGAAAAGCATTTGCGCCAACAACAGCTTTATTCGCTTGTACAGGAAATCCAGTAATGTCTGACACCATTCGAGATGTCCGATAAATATGTTCAGTGGTTATATTTGTTGACACTTTGAGTAGGTCTTTACGAGTTTCAATTGCCATTATCACTTCTTCAAGCGAAGCATTACCGGCACGTTCACCTAATCCATTAATGCAACCTTCTATTTGGCGCGCACCAGCTTGTACTGCAGCTATACTGTTTGCAACAGCAAGTCCTAGATCGTTATGACAATGTACTGATATAACAGCTTTGCTAATATTTGGAACATTATCAACTATATCTTTGATTCGTGAGCCAAATTCAGATGGGATTGAGTATCCCACAGTATCAGGTATGTTAACTGTTGTCGCTCCGGCCGCAATTACTGCCTCTAGTAATTGATATAGGTATTGCGGGTCAGTACGTGAAGCATCCATGGGAGAGAACTCTACGTCATCACAGTAACTTTTTGCTCTTTCAACAGAGGCAACAGCCAAGTCTAAAACTTCTTCAGGGTTTTTTCTTAATTGATGCATTATTTGAATATCTGAACTAGAAATAAATGTGTGAATCCTTGGGTTTTCTGCATCCTTTATAGCGTTCCATGCCGCATCAATATCACCAAAATTACATCTTGATAGTGAAGCAATTATAGGGGTTCGAACCTCACGAGAAATAGCCTCAACTGCCTCAAAATCTCCTTTTGAGCTTGCTGCAAACCCTGCTTCTATAATATCGACTCCCAAAAGCTCCAGCTGCTTTGCAATCTGGAGCTTCTCTGCGGTCGTTAGGCCTGCACCTGCAGATTGCTCTCCATCTCTAAGAGTAGTGTCAAATATTTTTATTGTTTCCATATTTTTTTTAGATGCCATTTCTACATCTCCAAATTTTATCTCTTACCTGTTTCTTTAATCAGAGTCATTCAAAAATGACATCATGCCCCTTAGCTCTTTTCCAACTTTTTCTATTGGGTGGCCTGCATTTTCTTCACGTAATCGATTGAACGTTGGCCTACCTTCGTCATTTTCCGCTATCCATTCCCTAGCAAAGGTTCCATCCTTGATTTGCGCAAGCACCTCTCTCATATTAGATTTCACATGTTCATCTATTACTTTAGGGCCTCTTGTATAATCACCAAATTCAGCAGTATCGCTAACTGAGTAACGCATATATTCCATTCCGCCCTTATAGAATAGGTCAACAATAAGCTTAAGTTCATGCATTACTTCAAAGTATGCTGATTCCGGAGCATATCCTCCATCTTCAGTTAAAACTTCAAATGCCGCCTTTACAAGGGCAGAAACCCCCCCACAAAGCACCGCCTGCTCTCCAAATAAGTCCGTCTCTGTTTCCTCTTCAAAGGTTGTTACTAACACTCCTGCCCGGCTACAGCCAATTCCTTTTGCGTACGCAAGTCCCAAATCATGAGCTTTGCCAGACGCATTCTGGTGAATTGCCAATAAGCCTGGAACTCCCGATCCGTTCGTGAAAACTTCTCGCATTCGATGGCCTGGAGCTTTAGGCGCAACCATTGAAACGTCCACTGAGTCAGGAGGAACGATAGTTTTATAATGGATATTGAACCCATGGGCAAACATTAAAGTTTTGCCTGGAAGTAAATGAGGTTCTATCGAATCTTTATAAACCTCAGGCTGGGTAGTATCAGGGCACAGCATCATAATGACGTCAGAATTTTTTGCCACTTCTGCGACCGAAGCAACCTCTAATCCATCGTTTTTTACTTTAGACCTGCTATTACTATCTTCATGCAATCCTACGATAACATTGAGACCTGAATCGTGAAGGTTTAATGCGTGTGCATGTCCCTGGCTTCCATAACCAACAATTCCGATGGTTTTACCCTCAATTAGCGAGCTATCTGCATCACCGTCATAGTACATTTTTGCCATTGTATTTTTAGTTCTCCTTTTATTTCTGTAACCCTCTGCTCGTTGCAATAGTCCCAGTTCGCATAACTTCTAAAATACCAAATGGTTCCAGAAGTTTTTGAAGAGAGTTCACTTTAAGCTCATTGCCGGTGACTTCAACTATTGTTGCATCATTTGCCACATCTACTATATGGGCTCTGAAAATATCCACAATTTGCATAATTTCGCTACGAGTCTGAGAGTTTGTTTTTACTCGGATCAGAGCCAATTCTCTTTCTACAAGATTTTGATCAGATATATCGTTAACTTTGATTACTTCTACTAACTTATACAGATGGTTCGTGACTTGTTCAACGGTTTTATCATTACCCTCAACCACAAAAGTCATTCTAGATTTATTTGGTAATTCACATTGACCTACGACTAAAGACTTTATATTAAAGCCACGACGACGAAACATTCCAGATATTCGTGCCAATACCCCGGGTTTATCTTTGACTAATGCCGTGACGATTCTATGGGATTGGTTTGTATTTAAGATCATTGTCTTATCTTCTCGCGTTGCGAGCCTTCTATCATATCGGCCACACTCATTCCTGATGGAATAAATGGGTAAACATTTTCTTGTTCCTCTACAACAAAGTCTATTAATGCAGGGCCATCAAAATCCATTGCTTTGGCTATTCCTGCTGCAACTTCACTCTTTTCTGAAACCCTAACTCCTAACAATCCAAATGCTTCCGCTAATTTAACAAAGTCGGGGTTGGCTGAATATTCTGTTGCCACGTAGCTTTTATTGTAAAAAGACTCCTGCCATTGATGCACCATGCCGAGAACTCCATTATTGATTATAGCTAATTTAACAGGTATTTTATTTTCTGCCAGTGTTGCTAATTCACACATAGTCATCTGGAATCCGCCGTCCCCACAAATAGACCAAACAGTTTTATCTGGCCTTCCTAGTTGTGCTCCCATAGCTGCGGGAACCTCAAATCCCATTGCCCCTGATCCTCCAGAAGAGACTAAAGTCCGAGGCTCATTGAATTTGTAGTACTGAGCAGCCCACATCTGATGTTGTCCAACTCCGGTAACGACAATAGCATCTCCATTAGTTGCTTTATATAGTTCATTAATAACAAACTGTGGTATCAATTTATCAGTATCATTAACACCAATTAAAGGATGTTCAGATTTTAGTGTCTCTACCCGGTTTATCCAATCCACTCGTGAGGTTTCCTCGATTAATGGAATGAGTTGGCGCAAAATATGTTTTGCGTCTCCAACGATAGGCACATCTACATTTATGTTCTTGCCAATTTCTGAAGGATCAATATCCATATGAATCACTTTAGCATTTGGAGCAAATTTACTAGTATCACCAGTAATACGGTCATCAAATCGCATTCCAATAGCTATTAATAAGTCGGATTCATCAATTGCCAGGCTCGAATAAGCCATTCCGTGCATACCGGGCCATCCCGCATATAAAAAATGATCTTCAGGAAACGAACTTATACCTAATAATGTTGCAATTACTGGGGTCTGGGCTTTTTCAGCTAGGCTTATAAGTTCACCATAAGCTCCAGATAAAATTACACCATGCCCAGACAAAATTACTGGGCGCTTTGCTTCGTTAATTAATTTTGCAGCGCGGCGCACCATGACAGCACTGCCTTCATTGGTTGGGTTATAACCCTCTATTTTCACTTCAGATGGATACTCAAACTCAGTCAGCTCTTCTTGTACATCTTTAGGTATGTCTACTAAAACTGGACCGGGTCTACCAGTAGTAGCAAGATGGAATGCTTCTTTTATCGTGGTAGCGACATCAGCCGCATCCAGCACAAGATAGTTATGTTTGGTTATATGTAAAGTGATACCAGTTATGTCTGTTTCCTGAAACGCATCAGATCCAATTGCCGATCTTTTTACCTGGCCTGTGATCACAACCATAGGAACCGAATCCATGGCAGCGGTTGCTATTCCTGTTACTAGGTTTGTTGCTCCCGGGCCTGACGTTGCCCAGCATATCCCAGGTTTCCCTGTTACCCTTGAATATCCATCTGCTGCATGCGCTGCGCCTTGCTCGTGTCTAACCAATATATGTTTTAAACCTGGGTATTCAGGCAAGGTTTGATACAACGGTAGGATTGCTCCTCCCGGTATTCCGAAGATAGTGTCTACTCCCTCTTGCAATAAACTCTCACAAACTATCTGTGCGCCTGTTAGTTGCATTTTCTTTCCTCTATAGTTTCTTATCTGTCAGCTTATTCATTGGATCACAAAAAATAAATCTCGCCCTTTCTAAGGGACGAGATTTTTACATTCCCGCGGTACCACCCTAATTGTATGGCCAAAAGACCGTACCACTTATTCTCTATTAAGGACGTGTGGAGTTAACGCTATTATTTATTTCGACACGTCTATGTAACTTAACCAAGAGGCAAGTTCACGGTGCATTGCGTTCCAAGATTTCACCAGCCCTGGATCTCTGTTCCGGTTACCTTCGCTACTACTCCCCTTCGTTGTATAAACTCACAATCTGATTTATACAAGAAATTAGGTTAGCATTTGTCAAATACAAGTGTCAATAGACTGGCCGACAGCTTTTTCAAAAAAAGTTACGCGCGCCCGGACAACTTTATCTTGATTGTACTTCTAGTAGACAATCTAGTTTGACTTAGTTTATCCCGGCATTGAATGTGTTATAAGTTACTTAATTTTAATTGGCATAAAAATAAGGTATAGTACTAAAACCATGCGTTGGACCCTATTAAAGTATTTTATTTAATTAAATCATCTTGAGCATAAATCATTCTTCAGGCAATTATAGGAACACCAATCAACTTTCCCTAGATAAAAAAGGTGACGACCTGGAGTCGGGCTGGGGCGACCGAGAGCCCCTTCCTCGCAAACAATCTATTATCATAATGGCAGGCGTGATGTTAGCTATATTTTTAGCGTCACTTGACCAAACAATTGTCGCAACCGCTATCCCCAAAATTGTTGCATCTTTGGGTGGGTTTGATCATTTTTCATGGATAACTACATCATATTTAGTGGCGTCCACTGCTATTATCCCGATTGTCGGAAAGCTGTCTGATATTTACGGGCGCAGGACATTTTTTCTTTTTGGTATTGCGGTATTCTTAACGGGCTCAATTTTGTCAGGGTTGTCGGCTAACATGAGTCAACTAATTGCATTTAGAGCCATACAAGGAGTAGGCGGAGGAACTCTAATGGCATGCGCATTTATCGCTGTTGGTGACCTGTACTCGCCTGCCGAACGAGGCAAATACATGGGGTTTCTTGCAGGCATTTTTGCTCTCTCGTCAATAATTGGACCTGTAACCGGCGGAGCACTTACAGATTCATTTACATGGAGATGGGCATTTTTTATAAATATCCCACTAACCATACCCATTGGTTTGATTTTCTTTTTCTTGTTTCCAAAACACAAAGGAGTCGCTGAATCTAAAGAAATTGATTACATAGGCATAATTTTACTTTTGATAGCAGTAGTTCCTGCAATGCTTGGGCTTTCATGGGGAGGCTCTGAGCATGGGTGGGATTCTATCCGCGTATTAAGTTCACTTGGGTTGGCTGCAATAGCATCTGTCTTATTTATCATCAATGAGCTTCGCGCGCCCAACCCTATAATGCCGTTAAATTTATATAGCAACCCTATAATGGCAGTAGGTTTGATAATAACGCTACTCTTAGGTGTGACTATGTTTACAGGCTCCGTTTTTATGCCATTATTCTTCCAAGGTGCTTTAGGCAAATCAGCTACTGATAGCGGGCTTCTTTCAACCACCATGATGCTGGGTACAGTTTTTGGTGCAACTTTATTTGGACAATTGCTATCAAGATTCGGGGGCCATTACCGGATTCTCGGACTCATTGGCATAATCATTATGGCTATAGGACTATCATTGTTAACGCAAATCGGTACAGATGTTTCTTTGGGATTTGTTATAGCCAGTATGGTAATAATGAGCTTTGGAATGGGTACAACTTTCCCTTGTTTTAACATTGCCATCCAAAATGCAGTTCATTATAAGGATATTGGCTTAGCTACTTCTTCAGCTCAATTCATCCGTTCAATAGGCGCATCAGCTGGACTAGCTTTACTTGGTTCCTTGCTAACAACCAGATTTGCTTCTAAATTCATGTTAAATCTTCCCGAATCCGCCTTTAATGAAATCCCTGCAAGTCTATTAGCTGATATGAAAACCAATCCAAATATCTTAATGGATAACTCTAAAATAGGCAGCTTAGAAGCACAAATTAATCCCTTGATTACTAATAAATCTAATTTAATTGACACTATCCTTTCAGTGATGCAAGAGTCTCTCGCGGAATCAATTGCTGACATATTTGTTATTGCTTTGGTTATAACGGTCATCGCAGCTATAGTCACATTCTGGCTCAAGGAAATACCGCTGCAAAAGCGAGCGGGAAAAGAAGTTGAACTCCGAAGCAAATAACACATTTAATCTGATCCGGAGTTAAGCCATGTTTAAATCCTGTCACGCTGATAAAAACATCTTGGCGATATTAAGATTTACATTTATAATAATCTAAGAAAATTAAACATCGGGGAGCTAAAGTGATTTGGCTGAGAGGGCATATTTAAAATATGCCGACCCGCTTTACAACCTGATCTGGGTAATGCCAGCGTAGGGAACCTCTTAAAAAAGCCATTTCACAATCCAAAGAATAAAAGGGTGGCTTTTGAGTCTCAACATTTCAATAATTTTAGTAACAGTAATTACTGCCTTACTCTTCGCTGTTATAGGGCTACTGTACACTCTCAAAACTAAAACCACTGCCGGAAACTATATTATTGCCCGAAATAAGGTAGGCGGCTTGCTCGCAACCGCCACGCTTGTCGCGTCTGGCTTGGGGGCCTGGATACTATTCTCTCCAGCAGAAACTGGAGCATCGTCTGGCATTGTGGGGTTAATTGGATATAGCATTGGGTCTGCTGCACCTCTGTTAGCTTTTATTTTCCTTGGTTCCCGCTTGCGACGTTTAATGCCTGAAGGTCACAGTCTGACTGAATTTGTTAAATTGCGATATGGTTCTGCTGCTCATATCCTAACTTTAGTGGTCATGGTGTTTTATATGTTTGTCTTCCTTGCTGCTGAGCTTACAGGAATATCTTTAGCTGTAAATTTACTTGGTGGCACTCCATTAGTAATCACTGCATCAATAGTGGGTATTTTTACCATGATTTATACCGCGTTTGGAGGTATCAGGGTTTCAATATTCACCGATTCAATCCAATTTGTATTTATTATTCCCCTGATAGCAGCTGTTTTTTTGATACTACTTGTGGCACTTGGCGGATTCGGGTCCGCTTTCAGTACAGTCAACTTGGAAAACCGGGATTTGCTTTCGTTAACTCATTGGCCAGGGATTGAGTTTGGTTTAACATTAATTATAGCTATTTCGGCAGCTGAGATGTTCAACGGTGCATATTGGCAACGAGTGTATTCCTGTAAGGATGAAAGGTCTTTAAAAACTGGGTTTTTATCCGCAGGTTTATTAGTCATTCCAGTGATTTTTTTGATGGGATTACTAGGGGTGGTAGCCACCGGAAATAGCAACTTAGTAGAACCATCAAGCGCGCTGTTTGAACTTTTAATAAATGTTGTGCCTAGCTGGGTGTTTGGTATTGTATTAGTGTTAGCAGTCATTCTTGTTATGAGCAGTATGGATAGCCTGTTAAACGGCATTTCGTCTGTATTTACAGCAGACCTTGCTCAATTAATACCTAACTTAGCTGGAAGTAAATTGCTTTTGTTATCTAGGCTTGCTACCGCTGCCTTGATTATTCCCCTGATAGTGATCGCATCAAATGGATATAGCGTTTTGTATTTATTTCTTATCGCAGATCTTGTTTGTGCGGCCACAGTATTTCCGATTTTCTATGGCTTGTTTTCCCCTAGAGTCGGGCAAAAAACTATATTGATTAGTTGTACAATAGGAATAATTATTGGTGCTCTCTTTTTCCCAAACTCTAGCTATGAAGGATGGAATTCAATCCCATATTCAGGCAGATTTCTAGTAAGTTTTGGCGCTGCAGTTGGTATATCTGCTGTAGTGTGCCTAATAACAGATACTTATATGAAATTCACATTAAAGAACCCTGCCCGGTTTTCAACTTTCTCTGTTAAGCCAATTGACTAGCATAATCAAGGCTATTAATTAATTGGAGTTGGAGTGGCAAACGGCGTGGCGGTGACAAACGGTGTGGCGGTGCCGGCTGGAGTTGGTTCTTCATACGGCGTCGGTGTGGCAAATGGCGTAGCAGTACCAAGCGGTGTGGGAGTTGCGGTTGCCTGCACAACTCCTGTCGGAGTTGGAAACGGCGTCGGAGTGCCTTCTCCTACCACAGTAGGTGTAGCAAAAGCTGTGGCTGTGGCTACAGGGATTGGAGTTGAGGTAGGTGCCCCGATAACAATCGGTGTAGCAAATGGCGTAGCAGTAGCAAATTCTTCAGGCGATGCTGTTGGTGACCCTGCTAAAGGCGTTGACGTTCCACCTAAAACAGTTGGAGCCTCAGAAATGTCTATTATGTCCGCATCCATTGCAACATCCGTAGAAGTTCTTGTCCCAACATTTGACTCTTCTGCTCGTGTTTCTTGTTCAGTGTCAATTTCAGATTGAATTTCAACTTCAGGCGTAATTGCATATGGCGATGCGGTCGGAATAGCTTGGCTATCTATTGCTTGCTGGTCATCCGAGCCACCACCACATGCTGCCAGTGCAATGACACCGGTCAACACGGAAGCATAAAGAAGAGTGCCTATCAAATCTTTTTTGTTGACTATCCACACCAGGTTATTCATACTATTTAACAGTTTTTTGCCCCGTAATTATTTAAGTTTATCGGAGTTATTGATTACTTTTATTATAAGGAGTGGGGGTTTTGTAAGGAGTCGGATAAGGTGTCGGATAGGGCGTAGGCACATAAGTTACTCCTGAACGCCGATCTAGAATACCTTTTGATATTACAAATTTTGGATCCTCTGCTCTCCGTACTGCGCCCATAAATTGGGCCAATTCAGTATCGCTAAAATATACAAAGTAAGGAGATACCGCTACCCTCGATGATTCCTCTTTATCAGTATAGTATCCCCACTTATCTATCCTGTCTTCCAGCGATGGTATTGCTTTAATAAGATATTCTGAAACATTCGTTTCATCAACATAATTGTCTGCAAGTTGATCAAATGGTCCATCATAGTAATTGTTAACTGTAGCATTAGAGCCCTTAATTGCTACAAGCACTTTTCTATCGTCATTCTCTTTGTCCACCATAAATGCAAACCCACTTCTGCGTCCAATAAAAAGGTCATCTTGTACTTTTTGAAGTGCGTCAGGTAGCAGAGATTCTTCGTTTAACACCCAAAACAAGTATCTAAGTTCGTTGTTGTAAATTAGAAAGAATTGATAGCCAGACTCATCATAAGTCTTCATTACAAATTCTTCATTAGGCGATAAAGCAAATAGCTTTGGGGGGTCTTGGGCCAATTTATTTAAATTAAATCTAACGGTCCGATGGTTGTAGCGAACATTAAAAGTAAAGGTGTCAACTTCATCAATTATTAACCCATCCGCATCAGTAAAATATTTACTTTTTCTTACTCGTGGTTCATACACATACGGTGATTCTTTATATTCAAAATAGGCAAAGGACAAGACTCCATTTTCTCTCCTACCGGCTGCCAGCCTGATATTTCCCCAAATTTGTTTGCCATTTACATAAAGTTTAAAGTAAAAGTAATTTTCGCTCGGATAAACTATTACATCTTCTGGCAATCGAGAAAATATGTGCCAAAAAACTTCATCCACATTGTCTAAGTCTAAAGAATATGATCCTTGGCCTTCAATCCAGTCTTGGTTAAGTATTAAAAGGGTGTCTGCCTCTGCTGGGGGCTCAACTATATTGGATGGTTGTTCACTGCTTTTAGGTTGATCTATACAAGAGCTAATAATTGTCGGCAAGACAACGCCGAAAATAACGGCAAAAATGACAATCCAACCTGCAGGCTTGCCGCTGCAAATACTAAAACTGACTCGAATTCTATTTGTAGCTTGCTTCAAAGTTTTCATATTGTTTAATAATTTTTGTTCCTTAAATAAAAATTCAAGGACTTATACCTGGGCTATCGACTTAAGCATTAATAATCTGGCCCCAGATAATCATCCACCTTGCTGTAAATATCCACATGAGATCTGTCATCGCTGTGATTAGAAAAGTTCGGACTGTGTGATTGGTCGTCAGTGTGATTGCTCCAAACATCTACGTGTGATGCTTCTTCAGCATGTGCGCTAATAGCAGCATCGTGAGATTCATCATCACTGTGGTTACTCCATAAGTCAATATGTGATCCTGAATCCAGGTGTTCACTAAATTTCACAGAGTGTGATCCTTGTTCATCATGCTGGCTATATACATCTGCGTGCGAACCAGAATCAAAATGCTCACTGAACTTGTCTGTATGTGAGCCGCTTTCTTCGTGGCTACTCCATATATCTATATGTGAGCCACTTTCATAGTGTTCACTGAACTTGTCAGCATGCGATCCACTATCTTCATGATTACTGTATACATCCAAATGAGATCCCTGGTCCCAATGCTCACTGAACTTATCTGTATGTGATCCACTTTCATCATGCTGGCTATATACATCTGCATGTGAACCTACATCATAATGCTCACTGAACTTATCTGTATGTGATCCACTTTCATCATGCTGGCTATATACATCTGCATGTGAACCGGAATCATAATGCTCACTGAACTTATCTGTATGTGATCCACTATCTTCATGCTGGCTATATACATCTGCATGTGAACCTACATCATAATGCTCACTGAACTTATCTGCATGTGATCCACTTTCATCATGCTGGCTATATACATCTACGTGCGAACCTACATCATAATGCTCACTGAA
>QGNM01000046.1 GCA_003228095.2 Chloroflexota bacterium
ATTTCTATTATTATCCCTGAAGGAGCAGGCATTATATATTCTTCGACACCTGATGCTCTTACTGAAATTTCCCAAACACCAAATATCGATAAAAGAACAATTATTGGAGGTGCAATTAAGCATAATAATTCTTTTATCCTGTTGGTCAAATTAATTAACATTTATATGAACGTCTCACCTGATTAATCAGTTGGTTAAACATTTCTTCTGACTCTGTATTTTCTGTTCTAGGACGCTCCAGTGACACAGTTATGTTAGTCGTCTTTCCAGCACCTGCTTTAGGCATAACGATAATTCGGTCAGATAAGAATACCGCTTCTGCAGAGTTATGAGTGACGAACAAAATCGTTGGTTTAGTTTTAGTCCATAAATCTAAAAGTTCGTATCTCATTGACTCCCGTGTTATTTCATCTAAAGCACCAAATGGCTCGTCCATTATCAACAATTTTGGGTTAATCGATAAAGCTCTAGCTAATGAAACTCTTTGACGCATCCCTCCAGACAGCTGATGTGGGTAATGTTTGGAAAACCCATCTAATCCAACTAATGAAATGAGTTCTTCAATGTTTCTGCTGTTTGTATCATCAGCTTGCTTATTAACTTCGATGGGCAATCTTATATTTTCATATACTGTGCGCCATGGTATTAAAGCAGGGTCTTGAAAAACGTATCCAATGCTTTTACTTCCACGGGATTTTAAAGGTGAGTCTCCGCCAATAGTAACTTTACCTGAATCAGGTTTTATTAATCCAGATATGATTTTTAACAACGTAGTCTTGCCACACCCACTAGGTCCCACTATGGAAACGAATTCTGACTGTCCAATTTCAAAAGTAATGGAGTTAAGAATCTCAGTATTAACACCATGATTTGAAGTATAACTTTTACAAATATTTGAGACCTCAATCCGATTACTTAGAGATCTATCTAGTATGTATTTATCGCTGGCTTTCTTATCTGATTTATTCATATTGACTGAAGAGTATCAATTAAAATTTTGATTTTCCACATGACTGAAAAATGTTTTAAACCTTTATGAGTCTTGTTTCTTCTTCAACTCAATTTCTAATTGAGATACCACAGACCTGTATTCATCTCGCACATTATTACTAGTTAAAACAGTAGGTTTACTTTCATCTCGATAATCTGAACTTAACTCCAGTTTCCCGAGGAAACTCAACTCTAATTCATTGCATATTTCTTCACCAGCACCAGTGCCGAATATCTCCCCAGAAAAATTTTCTACCACTCCCAAAACATCTACTTTTAAAGTCTTGATCATATTTATGGACCTTTTAGCATCTATCTTTGCTAATTCTTGAGGAGCGGTTACAACAACAAATCCATCCAAATTCAAGGTTTGCATAACAGTCAACGGACCATCAGAAGTGCCCGGAGGAAGGTCGACAATCAAAAAATCTAATTCTCCCCAAACCGTCGATTGCAATAATTGGTTTATCGCATTGTGCACCATTGGACCTCGCCATATTATTGCTTCATCCTCTTTTTGCTGGAAAAACCCCATAGACATTACAGATACACCAAACCTACTTGGAGGTATTAATCTTTTATCTTCAGCCATTTCTGGAGGTTCAAATATCTTCATTGCTCTGACAACATTCGGACAATCTATATCAACATCAAGAATGCCCACCTTCTTGCCCATTTCAGCTAAAGTAACAGCTAAATTCACTGACACAGTAGTTTTTCCGACACCACCTTTACCACTATATACACCTATTTTATATTTTACGCTTGATAAAGCTGAGCTAATTGCTCTTCGTTGTTCAAACTGACGTTTCATAGATTCAATTTTTGCCCTCGCCTGAGCGTTCTGTGCTGGGTTTCCAGGTTTTTGTGTCATTATTTTCCTTTATACTCGATTCTTTTATAAAGATGAACGTCATACTTGTTCATAAACTAAAAAGAGGTCTTTATGACCCCTTTTTAGTTTATGAAACAAGTTCTATTTTTTTAGTCGATTCCTAATTCAGATTTCCCTTCTTCAGTAATCATGTCAGGAGTCCAAGGTGGGTCGTAAACTAATTCTACATTCACATCATCAACCCCATCTATTTCAGCAACTCTCCATTCAGCTTGTTGAGCAATATACGGCCCCATACCACAGCCAGCAAATGTTAGAGTCATCTTTATATCAACATTCCCTTCATCTACTGCGCAGTCATAAATTAAACCTAGATCTACAACATTTATAGGTATCTCAGGGTCATAAACATCGCGAAGTGCTTCCATTACAGTATCTTTATCTAAGACTATCGTTTCGCTAGTCATGAATTCATCTCCATATGTTTTTGTATATCTAGATTAATGTAAATTAAAACGTTATATTAGCGTTTGATTAAAATTGTATTGTTACATAATAAGCTATGTCAACGGAATTTATTATTGGTAATACACTTTTAATCTGCTAATACTTTCCTAAGATCTAATATTTGATCTCTTAATAAAGCTGCTTTCTCAAATTCAAGTGCTTTTGCTGCTTTCTTCATTTGCAACTGTAAATCACTGATTAATTTCACCAACTCTTCTTTTGGTAAATCTCCATCAGAATTGATGAACCTCTCTTTTTGAACAGTTTCTTTGACGCGTTCTGTAATATCATGAATTGTTTTCCTGATACCTTCTGGAGTTATTCCGTGCTTTTTATTATACGCTTCTTGTATTACTCGACGTCGATTCGTTTCATCAATTGCTTTTTGCATTGACTTGGTAATCTTATCTGCATACATGACTACATAACCATCAACATGTCTGGAAGCACGGCCTATTGTTTGTATTAAAGCAGTTTGCGACCTTAAATAACCTTCCTTGTCAGAATCAAGAATAGCAACCAGGCTTACTTCAGGAAGGTCAATGCCTTCCCGAAGTAAATTTATTCCAACCACTACGTCATAAACACCTAATCTTAAATCTCTAAGTATTTCACTTCTCTCTAACGTATCTATTTCTGAATGCATATGATGAGTCTTTATTCCAACTTCCCGTAAATAATCAGATAATTCCTCTGCCATTCTTTTAGTAAGCGTCGTTATTAAAGATCTTTGGTCTTTAGACACTCGTGCCCTTATTTTTTCAAGTAGATCATCTATCTGGTGTGCACTAGGTTTAACTTCAATAACGGGGTCAACTAAACCAGTAGGTCTAATTACTTGCTGAACAATATTTTCACTATGCTCCATCTCATATGGCCCGGGAGTGGCAGACACGTATACAATTTGATTGACATGTTCTTCAAATTCCTCGAAATTTAATGGACGGTTATCTAACGCTGATGGCAACCTAAAACCATGATCAACCAACGCTTTTTTGCGAGATTGATCACCTCCATACATAGCCCTGATTTGAGGTAAAGTCATGTGTGACTCATCAATAACAATTATAGAGTCATCAGGAAAGTAATCTATGAGTGTGTATGGCACACTTCCGGGCGCACGACCTGATAGATGACGAGCATAATTTTCTACTCCTGCACAATATCCTGTTTCTCTTAACATCTCTAAATCATAAAGAGTTCGAGATTCTAGTCGTTGTGCTTCAATTAATTTTCCATCGTCACGCAATTTCCTTAAAACAATATTCAGTTCTTCTTGTATTCCATTTATGCCATTCTGCAGTTTCATTTCAGATGTAACAAAGTGTTTAGCGGGGTAGATTTCAATGTCATCCAATTCTGACAGTATCTCTCCAGTTAACGGTTGAAGAGACACTATTCGATCTACTTGATCCCCCCAAAATTCTATTCTTACGCCCAAAGCCTCTTCATAAGCTGGCATTAATTCAAGAGTGTCTCCTCTGACCCGGAATCGTCCTCTAGACAAGTCGAAATCATTTCTCTCATATTGCATGTCAATTAATTTACGAATCAATTTTCTACGGGGGGTGTTATCTCCTTTCCGTACATATGCGACAAAAGATTCATATTCTTCTGGCGATCCTAGTCCAAAAATACATGAAACTGATGCGACTATTAATACATCTTTCCTAGTTAATAAAGCCCTGGTCGCAGAATGTCGAAGTTTATCTAACTGCTCATTGACTGCGGCATCCTTTTCAATGTAGGTGTTAGTTCTAGCTATGTATGCTTCTGGTTGGTAGTAATCATAATAACTGACAAAATATTCAACAGAATTATTTGGAAAGAATCCTTTAAACTCAGTAGCTAATTGTGCAGCCAATGTTTTATTGTGAGCTATTACTAAAGTTGGTCGCTGAACTTTAGCAACCATATTTGCAATCGTAAATGTTTTACCACTACCAGTAACACCCAATAATGTTTGGTGTTTTAAGCCTTGTCCAACACCTTTACTTAATTGCTCGATCGCTTCCGGTTGATCTCCGGTGGCCTTAAAATCAGATACAACGGAAAAGGATTGAGTCATTATTTAACCCGAAAGATGTTCTAATGCAGATCTGATCCGTTCTTCCATAGGCAAATCGGAACTGGATGCACTAAGTCTTACTGCTTCTTTTACTTCGCTGAATGAATAACCTAATGCTGTTAACGCCTCTATAACCTCTGTATGGGATTCTCCTAAATCTGACTCCGATAACTCTTGGGTTAACTGACCCTTTAATTCAAGTATAATTCTTCCTGCTGTTTTCTTGCCTACTCCAGGCACCTTAGAAAATGCTAATTGATCTTCTGTATTTACGGCATGCATTAAGTCACTAACTGAAAACATAGACAAGACTGCAAGCCCCAACCTAGGTCCTATACCGTTTATAGAAATAAGAGATTCAAAGCTTGCTTTAGATTCTTCTGATTCAAAACCATACAATGTCATACTATCTTCTCTGACTTGGAATGAGGTGAACACGGTGATGGTTTCACCAATTCTTCCTAATTCAGTAATTGATGAACTAGGAACATTAATTCGGACACCTACTGGGCCTAAATCTAAATCCATCCAATCAACGCCAATTTTAATTATCTTTCCTCGAACATTAGTAATCATTTTTCACCGAAATTCTACTTCCGTAATATTTGTAAACCTAATCGCATTATAGTGACATAAAGCTACAGCAAGTGAATCAGAAGAATCAGTACTCATAAACTCGTCGTTAAGCTCCAGAATAACATTAACCATATCCCTTACTTGCTCTTTAGAACTGCCTCCATAATCAGTAACAGACTTCTTTACTTCGGAAGGACTATACATTGACAATTCGATATCATTTTTTGCAGCAACAATCATTGCCAAAGCCTGTGCTTGGCCTATAGCTAAGGCTGATTTAATGTTTTTACCAACAAATGGATGCTCTATTGCAATACTGTCAGGTTTCCACTTTGCCACTATAATTGCAAGCTCATCTAATAGTAAGGATAATCTTTTTGGTAAACCGTATTTCTGAGAAGATTTAAGTGTAGTAGAGTATAAGTGAGTTACGCTGTCATCAATAAGTTCAATCACTCCTACCCCCATGTTAATCGTTCCAGGGTCAACGCCAAGAATTCGCATTAATATTCATCTCCCATATTGTTCAATAGCTTCTTGAGGAAAATCACCATTTGAGTAAACTCTTTGAACATCGTCCAGATCTTCCAGCTGTTCCAGTAATCTTAATGTCGGCTTAGCACTTTTTAAATCAAGCTCAACTGTATTCAACGGGATCATCGATAGGCCTGATGAAGTAATTTCGGCATGATTGTTATTTAAAGCATTCTGTACAGAATCGAATTGCTCAACTGATGAATATATTTCCATGATTGAATCATCCATGTCAAAATCAGCAGCTCCAGCATCGATCGCAATCATAGCTAAACCCTCAGAAACATTATGGTCACATTTAACTACAAATACAGCTTTCTGTTCAAATTGCCAGGCAACTGAACCAACTTCAGCTAAGTTACCACCCCCTTTAGAGAAAGTGGATCGCACATCGGATGCAGTACGATTCTTATTATCAGTCAAGGCTTCCAGTAGTATTGCAGTCCCTCCAGGGCCATAGCCTTCATATCTCATTTCAGTCAATTGGGCTTCTTCAGTTAATTTACCTGAGCCCTTCTGAATTGCACGATCAATAGTATCAGCTGGCATATTAGCATCTTTGGCACGTTGAACCGCCATCCGAAGTTTAAAATTTGTTTCAACTTCACCTCCACCAGCCCTAGCTGCAACAATAATCTCTTTAGAAAACTTAGTGAATAATTTCCCACGCCTGGCATCGGAAATTGCCTTACCGTGTTTAATAGTTGACCATTTAGAGTGACCTGACATGTATCTCCTATCTATTTCATAATGGGTTGAATGTATAAAATGTTAAGTTAGATTATATTTTGTGGCTGTGCTATTAAAAATTTATTCTCAACGTTTACATCTAATATTACATCGCGTATAGCCGGGAAAAGTATTTCATCACCTTCAGATGATATAACCACATATACATCATTTGCGCCAGTTTCAATTATTTTTTTTAAAGTTCCAATAGGCTTGCCATCGACAGATAACACATTTAAACCGATAAGTTCATAATGATAATAGTTCCAGTCTGGTAAGTCTTTCAACGTAAAGGATTGAACTTTTAATTCTTTGCCTTTTAACGAATATGCTGAATCCACATTATTGATTGATTCAAACTTAATAACAAGAACGTCATTATTTTGTGAAGGTTTTGCGTGAACATCTTGAATAACAAACTCACGGTTTTCACAGCTAAGCTTTGATCCCGGGTTAAAAATATCGTCTGTAATCCCGAATCGTTTAGCTTTTACGTGGCCTTTGATTCCCCACGTGCCCACTATGACTGCTACTGATACTTCTTCTGGGTTGGCATCATCAGGATTTTGTGATCTGACCAATGGAATACACTATGCGATATAAACTTAACAGGTTCTGTTCTAGAGAATTTCTAGAACAGCTCGAGTCCCATTTTTAATAGATGCTACTCGTAGTAAAGTCCTGATTGATTGTGCCACACGGCCCTGTCTACCAATCACTTTACCCTTATCAGAAGGTGATACTTCAAGTTGAAGCAAAACTTTATTACCATTATCTTCTATGCTTTCGGTAACCTTAACCTCTTCAGGATTAGAAGCTATCGATCTAACAATGAATTCTAGTAATTCCTTCATTATTATCCCCCTAAAAGATTCTTATGATTCTTTTTGATTAGATTGATTTTCATACGTATTTATAATTCTAGAAACTGAATCTGTCGTTTGAGCACCTTTTGTAATCCATTCCCGTGTTTTTTCCATATCAATAGATATGCTCGACGGATCAGTTTTAGGATCATACAATCCTAACTGTTCGATGAATGAACCATCACGAGCAGCTCGTGAATCAGCTAAAACTATTCGGTAAGAAGGCTGTTTTTTGCCCCCTACTCTTTTAAGTCGAATCTTAAGCACAACTTCTCCCACATCAATCTGAGTTTGTAGACTATAATTTAGTCTAGTATTAGCAATAACTAGCTGTCAACGAGGTATTGGGCCGGTATAAGCCCATTATATTGAATTGTTTTTATTAACTACATCTTCCGCCCCGAAAGGTTGTGTTAGCGACTGAAATCAAAGTATAGTAATAGAGTTGTCACAAGTTAATTGCGAGATACTATTATTAAATTTAATTATGAATTTTTATAAACTAGGTACAAGCGGATTAACGGTTAATACAAATAAAGGTTTATACACATAGGAATTTGCAAATGAAAGTGGTTTTTATTGAAGATGTAGAAGGCGTAGCTCAGGGCGGACAAGTTAAAGAAGTCAAACCAGGGTTTGCCAGAAATTATCTAATACCTAAAAATTTAGCTGTCCCTGCAACTCATGATTCCCTGCAACAGTTGGCTAAGCTTCAGAATCAGGCAGAGAAAGGCAGGACAGAAAAACTCAATGATATGACAGCAATCGGAAAGAGATTAGATGGATTGCGTTTAGATATAGAGATGAGTTCAGGTCCAGGCGGACGACTTTATGGATCAGTTACTACCGCAATAATAGCTACTAAGCTTTCTGAATTGCTAGGAACGACTATTGATCGACGAATTATTGTAATGCCTGAGTCCATAAGGAATATAGGCTCCTTTACTTCCAAAATAAAGTTACATGCAGAAGTTATTATAGACATAGAAATATTAGTTCATCCAACTGACATTGATCCGGAAGCTTTTATTCAACAGTTGGCTGCGCAAGAGTTAGATCCTGATGAAGTCACTAAAGTTGAGATTGATACAGATATTAGTGAAATTGATGATTCAGTAAGCGAAGTAGATGGTGAATCATCAGAGAATGAAGATACTGAACTACAAGATGAAGAACAGGCAGAATCTAAAACAGACTCGGACACAGTTAATATAGTGGACGAGATAAAATCCTGAGGATAGGTTTTACAATTGTACGCAGAGAGATTGCTGCCACACGATGCAGACGCCGAAGAAGCAGTCATCGGCGCTGTCCTTATTGATTCAACTTCCCTTACACAAATATCGTCTTTTTTAAGACCAGAAGATTTCTATCTATCTAGAACAAGATCATGTTATGCATCCTTTATAGCTCTCTTCGATAGAGGAGAAGCAATAAACCAAATAACTGTAGCTCATGAATTGTCTCTTAAAGAGTTACTGGATGATGTCGGCGGATCAAACTATTTAGGACAACTAGTAACAACCGTTCCTACTTCAGCTCATATCGAACATTACGCCCGGATAGTTCAAACTTCTGCTGTAATGCGTCAATTAATTTCCGTTGCCGGTGATATAGCGACAATTGGGTATGAGGGATCATCTGACTCTGATGTATCACTTCGCGATGCCGAAGCGTTACTCTATGGAGTCAGAACAACTAGAGCCACTGGTGATTTCCAACATATTCGAACTATTTTAGACGAATATATGGAACAAACAGCAAGTATAGATTTTGATGATGCAAGCCTTACTCCAATACAAACTGGTTTTCCTGATTTAGATAAAATTCTTGGTAATGGCCTGTCTAGATCAGACCTGATAGTACTCGCCGCTCGACCTAGCTTAGGTAAAAGTAGCTTAGCTTTTAACATTGCAAGAAATGCTGCTGAAAAACAAATAAGAACAGGTATATTTAGTTTAGAAATGAGCGCAGAACAAATTGGCAACAGACTACTCTCAGCAGAAGCCGCAGTTGACAGCCACAGACTGCGTTTGGGAGTTTTAAGTGAGTCAGAGGAAAGAAGAGTGTTAGATGCTATCGGGTTACTTTCTGAGTTACCTATATATATGGATGATACTCCTATCCAAGGCACAGTTGAAATTCGCGGTAAAGCTAGACGACTACAAGCTGAAAAAGGATTAGACTTGATCATCGTAGATTATATGCAACTAATGGCAAATTCTAATCGAAGATCTGATAACAGGACACAAGAAATGGGCGAAATCTCAAGATCACTGAAAGGGTTAGCCAGGGATCTTAATGTCCCTGTTTTAGCTCTTTCTCAATTAAGTCGCGCCTCCGAGCACAGACCTTCACACAGACCAATATTGTCAGACCTTCGCGAAAGTGGAAGTATTGAACAAGACGCAGATGTAGTGGCTTTTATATATAGAGAAGACCACTACACAACCCGCGAGGACTGGGAAAGGAGAGAACCTTCAAGGCCCTACCCAGAGAATATCGCAGAAATTATTGTAGCAAAACATAGAAATGGCCCTACAGGAGCTGTTCCATTATATTTCCGTAAAGAATTAGTAAAATTTGAAAGCTTAGAAAGAAGGTCTAGATCTCCGGAGTTAGTGTAAAAATCTTGTTTTACTTATTTTGTCAGTACAAATGAAAGACGAATTTATTCAAAAAGATAATCATGTGTCGGCTTTCCCAAAAGGGGTTCATTTTACTCCAGTACCAAGCCCTTTGCTTGGGCCGTTGTTAAAGCAAGTATCAAGTTATAACGAACTTGTATGTATTTTACGCTTAATCAGTTTGATTCATTTGAAAAAAAATAGTCTTAATTGGATTGAACAAAATCTGTTAATTTCCGACGATATACTTCAATCAATCGTTGGATCAACAGGGCAAATTATCGAAGTATTAGATAATTGTATAGAAAAAGGTTTAGTGCTTCGAACTTCTTTAAAAACAGATAGTGGAATTCAAATATTATTATTAAATACATTCAACGCTAAATCTAATTTAGATCGAATAATTCAAGATGTTGATGCAACTTCCTTCGAAGTGGTAGAGAATAATCATCAAACTGAGAATATTTTCGGTTTATATCAAAACAATATTGGCACTCTCAATCCACTAATCACCGAAGAGCTAAGGCATGCTCAAAATCGATATCCGAAAGAATGGATTCAAGACGCTTTTCGTGAAGCCGTAGTGAATAATGCACGGTCATGGAGATATATTCAAAGCATACTAAAAAATTGGGATTCAAGTGGTAGAGGACAAAGTACTGAAACCGACAGGAGAAAAAGTGGACGAAATCGGCGACATATTAAAGAAGCTGGACAAAGACAAAACAAAAGGTACTAAATCGGAAAGTCAACCTTCAGAACATGAAATCGTTAAAATCGATTGTGATAGCTGTAGCGACTTAGGTTGGTTTACTGAAGAGGTTGCAATAGACCACCCTGACTTTGGTAGATATGTGATTTGTGATTGTCAACAAAATGAATTGAAACAAAAAGATAACTCGCAACTAATTCGTTATAGTAACTTAGGACATTTAGTTAAGTTTAATTTTGAATCCTTTAACCCTGAGTTTTCGAGTGTTCTCGATACACAGTCCCTAATTAAATCCGCTAAAGATCTGGCTTTAGAGTACACAATCTCACCGAAAGGTTGGTTGGTTTTATTAGGGCCACATGGTTCAGGCAAAACACATTTATCTGCTGCAATAGCAAATCAATGCATCCAGAATGGACAGGTGGCAATTTACATAGACGTTCCAGACTTGATGGACAACTTAAGAAGCACTTTTGCGCCTGATGCAGGCTATAGTTATAGTGAAATATTTGATCGAGTTCGTAATACACCTTTATTAATTCTTGATGACTTAGGAAGCGCGCATACGACGCCATGGTCTCTTGAGAAATTACAACAAATATTAAATCATCGTTTTAATGCAGAGTTACCCACCGTAATAGCAATTTCTCAAGAGTTAAGCTCTTTAGACCCTTACATTCGATCTAGAATAAAGGCTAAACCTTTGTCAAAAATTATCAGACTAAAACCTTCAGATATTGGGTTTGGTTTAGGCACAATCCCAAAGGATTTACAAGACCGAATGACCCTTGATTCTTTTTCTACAACAGAGGTAGGGTTGAATACAAAGGAAAAAGCCAGCTTAAAACTCGCCTTGGAAGTTAGCAAAACGTATGCCTCTTATCCTGATGGGTGGTTAACTTTTTCAGGTTCAACTGGAGTAGGTAAAACTCATTTGGCAGTAGCGATTGGTAGTCAAAGAATCAAAGAAGGAGACGATGTTTTTTTTGCTTTTGTACCTGACTTACTAGATTATTTACGAAGCAGTTACACTCCAAATAGCGCAATAAGTTATGACGAGATTTTTGAAAGAATCAGAAACGCAGGAGTTCTGATTTTAGACGACCTAGGTCAAGAGAGGGGAGGTCCTTGGGCTGAGGAAAAACTCTACCAATTATTAGTTCATAGACATAACCTAAAACTACCTACAATCATAACAACCCTGGATGATTTCGATGGAGAACTTGGTCCAATTCGATCTCGTGCCGCGGATAAAGCTGTTGGATACGTGCTAACTATTTTCGCCAAAGATTTTAGACGGCGAGATAATTAATAAAGAATCTGTTAAACCCATTGCCTAACTGAACTTGAACGAATTGATTGACCATATAACAAAAAATACTTGCATCCTTTGTAATGTAGCACATAAACGCTCACCTGGAACTATCCACTATGAAGATGACGATATAGCTGTTTTTAACAACTTACTAAATTGGGCCCCTATTATGATCTTATTTGTGCCTAAAACACACATGTCACAAGAAGCGTTGTGGCAAGATGAAAATTTACTTCCTAAAATAGCTAAACTTGCTGTCCAAATCGGCAATAAAATGTGTCCAGACGGATACCGTCTATTATCAAATTTTGGACTTAATGGGTTGCAAACACAAGAACACGCTCACTTACACTTACTTGGAGGAAAGAGTTTAGGATTTTATATGAATTTATAAATACCGGTTTCGTTTATGAAAATTCAGGCATTATTTTGTTGCCTAAAAGACGAATTGTCCTTTCAATAACCCCGTAATCCATCGCCCCTGTATTTACTTTGAACATACAATTTTTAACGCCTGCAATCTGCAGTTTATTTATATGGTCTGCAACTTTATCGATAGATCCATAAATAAATCCATCTTCTAGTTTCTCGTGGATGAGGTGGGCTTGACCTTCTTTTGAGTTAACCCAATCACTCGAATTCAATTTTATCCTGGCATCACTAATAAATTTCTGTTCTATCGCTAAATGCTCTCTAGCAATCCTCTCAGCTTCAACCGTAGAGTCAGCAACCACCACATCTGAAGTAAACCATATCCCATCCATAGCTGATTCAATTTCCGATTCTGTATGCCCAGATTTGGTGGCTTGATCTCGGTATAAATTTAACTTCCGGCGTATTTGTTCAGGATGACCACCCGCAGTGAGAAAAGGCCTACACGCACTAGCTATATTTCTTATACTATTATCGCTAATTGCTGACCGAATGATTGGTGGATGAGGATCGGAGTAGGTAACAGGCCGTATATTAGGAAATTTAGTTTTCCAATATTTACCATCATGGGTTACATCTTTTTGAGTCCAACATTTTATTAATAGTTCTTCAGCTTCTTCCAAAGCCAAAGCTCCCATATCCATTGAAATATTAAACCCCTCGTATTCATAATGATTAGCTACAGACCCCCTACCAATGCCGACTATCAGTCTTCCTTTTGAAAGGTTATCTATAAGAGCGCATTGTGCTGCAAGTCGCACAGGGTTATGTAGGGCTATTTCTAGAACTGCAAACCCTATATGTATAGTTGATGTACACATGGCAATCGCTGCAGCAAATGCCACTGGATCAGCAAACACAGATGTTCCATCAAAATGATGCTCGTTCAGCCAAACAGAATGAAATCCTTTTTCTTCACTCAATTTAATCTCATCCAAAGCTTCGGTTATTAATCTAGCATCTTGCTCACCAGACAAACTGATTGGGAAAATCCAATTACCAAATTTCAAAGCATCACCTCATAATCAACAAAATTAATTATCATAATAATCAATCAAAAGTAAGTACACTTCTTGCAACTTTACCTTCTTCAAGAACCTTGAATGCAGTATTTACGTCATCAATGTTAAAGCTACGAGTGATTAATTCATCCAATTTCAATTGGCCAGCTTGGTATAAAGAGATTAACCTTCCAAAGTCAATATGAGGACGAGCACTACCATACATTGACCCAATAACTTTCTTCTCCCACATGAGATCGCGAGCATCGATAGTAACTGGGGTCTGTAGTGGGGCATGCCCTACCCAGACTGCTAATCCTCTATTTCTCACTGAATGTATTGTTTGCACAAAAGGTTCAGATACCAATCCAATTGCCTCAAACGCATAGTGGACGCCAAGTCCGCCTGTAAGGTCTTTTATTGCTTCAACGGGGTCTATGTCTTTAGAATTTATGATATGAGTGGCACCAAATTGTTTTGCTAATTGTAATTTATTATCTAAAAGATCAATTGAAATAATAGTTGTTGCTCCAGCAATTGCAGCGCCCTGAATCACGTTAAGTCCCACTCCTCCTGCGCCAAATACTGCTACAGAAGATCCAGGGTGTACTTTAGCGGTATTTATAGCAGCACCTACACCAGTCATCACTCCACATCCAACTAAAGAGGCTTGGGGGAAAGGCATTGTTTTATCAATTGACACAGCAGCCTCCTCAGTAACTATAGTGTAACTAGCCATCGTACCCAATCCAGACAAAAAAGATATGTCCTTATTTGTACCCGTCGTACGGGCCGTCCTATTACTTCTGGGCTGGGTATAACATACATTTGGTCTACCAATTTGACAGGCCTCGCACAAACCGCAGCTTGGCATCCAAGATAGTATTACGTGATCGCCTGGTTTGAGCCTCGTCACACCTGATCCGATCTCTTCAACTATTCCAGCACCTTCATGTCCTAATATTACTGGTTTTGGTATATCCCACCATTCCCCTTTAACTACATGCCAATCAGAATGACACACTCCACTGGCCATCATCTTCACCAAAACCTCGCCATTTCCAGGTGATCCCAAATCCATCTCTTCTACTATGACTGGTTCATTATATTCATATAAAACAGCACCTTTGATTCGATTCATGCGCTCGTCTCCTAACCCTTATTTACTTTGATTTGAAAGTTTCAATATCTGTTTCCATAAATCCAGTTTGTACAGAATTAATTGAGGGAGTGTAGCAGCGCTAGTGGATCAATTCAATCTTAAACCTCAAAAATTAACTAATTTAAACTTAGATGTGGAAAAATTGATTATCTTGACATCATATATTTGTTGTGCGAGAGTCCACATTACTATTGGTTATGTGTGCATATCTGTAATTAGTACAGGGATCTCGGAGACACATAAGAATTCTGTTGAGAAGAAATTTTAATAACGAGTGACTCAGTAAAAGCACTAAGGAGATCCGAATGATTAGAAGACTAGTTTTTTTTGTAGCACTAATTTCCTCATTATCTATAGGATTTGTGGCATGCGGTGAAGATGAAGTGGACTTTGATACCACTACAGTATATTTGGAGGCACCAGACTCCGGAGAGTCAGCTGAGGTGGAATTGGTAAGTGACTCCACACTACAAAGTCTTGGAGACATGAAAAGCGGTGATAAATTTGGAGGAACTCTAAAAGTAGCTGCTCAAGCTAGCTTAGAAACACTCGATTCCTCATTCTCAGGAGCATATGTTGTTACAACTATCAATGCACATGTCTGGGAACGACTATTCGAAAGAGACGCTGGGTTCAACGCAAAACCACAAATGGTTTCAGGGTGGGAAGTTGATGATGCTGGTACAACATACACATTTACTTTACGAGATGGCATGACTTTTCATAATGGTGCATCTGTAACATCAGGCGACGTTATCCCTTCCCTAAAAAGAATGTGGGAAACTACCGCTGCTGGTGACATGCTAAAAGGCCAGATGGTAGAAAATGGATGGACAGAGATTGACGACAAAACATTTTCTTTAACTTTTCAACAA
>QGNM01000047.1 GCA_003228095.2 Chloroflexota bacterium
TCATCATCACTATGATTACTCCATATATCTATATGCGAGGCATCTTCACCATGATTACTCATAGAAGGGCTATGAGACTCATCATCACTATGATTACTCCATATATCTATATGCGAGGCATCTCCATGATTACTCATAGAAGGGCTATGAGATTCATCATCACTATGATTACTCCATATATCTATATGTGAGGCGTCTTCACCATGATTACTCATAGAAGGGCTGTGAGACTCATCGTCACTATGATTACTCCATAGATCTATATGTGAGGCACTTTCTCCATGTTGACTAATTGACGCTGCATGTGATTCTTTTTCTTCATGCTGGCTCCAAACATCTATGTGTGAGGCGTCTCCATGATTACTCATAGAAGGGCTGTGAGACTCATCGTCACTATGATTGCTCCATATATCTATATGTGAGGCACTTTCTCCATGTTGACTAATTGACGCTGCATGTGATTCATTTTCTTCATGCTGGCTCCAAATATCTATGTGTGAGGCGTCTCCATGCTGGCTAATTGACGCTGCATGAGATTCATCATCACTATGGCTGCTCCAAATATCTATATGCGAGGCGTCTTCACCATGGTTACTCATAGAGGGGCTGTGAGACTCATCGTCACTATGATTACTCCATAGATCTATATGTGAGGCGTCTTCACCATGATTACTAACTGCTGCTCCATGTGACTCGTCGTCACTATGGCTGCTCCATAAATCTATATGCGATGCGTCTCCATGCTGGCTAATTAAAACTTCATGAGATTGATCGTCACTATGTGAGCTATATATATCTAAATGCGATGCGTCTCCATGATTACTCATAGAAGGGCTATGAGATTGATCGTCACTATGTGAGCTATATATATCTAAATGGGATGCGTCTCCATGATTGCTAAACTCGCTCGAGTGAGACCGATCATCACTATGATTGCTCCAAATGTCTATATGTGATGCTTCTCCATGCTGGCTAAGTGCCGAGGAGTGAGACTCCTCATCTGTGTGGCTGCTCCAAATATCTATATGCGATGCCTCTCCATGAGAGGCTGACTGATCCAGTAAATCGACAAAGTAAGGATCCTGCAATGCTAAATCAAGGGTATTGGACCAAGTTGGATCGTGATCCGTGGGCCGTTGAGGCGCATCCAATACTTCTGGTTCGTCTTCAACAAACTCTTCTAAGGACAGTTGAGTGAAATCGTCCCCTTGCTCTTCTTGCCCAAACATCCTTGGTGGATAAACAGTCATAATTCCTGCGATGACTACAGCCGCAATAAGCAGAGGAATACATCCAATGAGGTAACGAAAGGATAAATTTAAGTCTTTCAGCATTTAGTTCATTTCAAATAAAAATAAAATATCTGATTTTTATTTTACAAGATTCTTGTTTTACTTGCTGCCAATAAAACCAATCAATGCTGGTTGCTACAGCCATATTGGCACCCTCAACTTTAAAATAATCGGCTTGCCCTTAAAAGAATTTAAGTGAGCTTTCTGCCTGTTTTTGTCTACCTAATCTCAGCTAAGGTAGCTTCGTACGCCTCGTCCGTGAGCTTCACGTAACCAACTTCGGTTACGAGTTGCTCGGCGCTGGCGATATAATATTCGACAAACACCTGTACTTCTGGCCTCTTTAAACTTGCCTTATTTACATATATATATAAAGGTCGGGAAAGAGGTCTATATGCACCATTTACGATTGTCTCTACCCCCGGCGATACACAGCCATCACCAGCATCAATTGCAACAACTTTAATTTTATCTTTGTTCTCTAAGTAATACGCATATCCAAAATAACCTAATGCGCCTTTATCTCCATTCACTCCAATGACAAGCACGTTATCATCTTCAGACATTGTGAAATCAGACCTGCTAGATTGAACCTCACCAACGATTTCCTCAGTAAAGAAATCAAATGTCCCTGAATCTGTGCCCGGGCCATAAAGGTTGATCCTGTTATCTGGCCATTCTGGGCGAATTTCTGACCATTTAGATACAGTGCTTGTAGGCTCCCAAAGCATTTTAAGTTCGCCTACAGTCATACACTTAGCCCAATCATTAGACTTGTTAACCACAATCGATAATCCATCTTGACCCACGAGAAGTTCATGGTATTCAATGCCATTCTCTTGGGCTACAGCTTTCTCATAAGCCTTTATGGGGCGCGAAGCATTAGAAATATCTGTCTCTCCTGAAGTGAAGCGCTTAAAACCACCCCCTGTGCCAGAAACACCAACATTCACCTGTACTTTATGATATGTTTTCCGGAATTCCTCTGCGACAGCTTCTGTGACAGGATAAACTGTTGATGACCCGTCAATTTCAATCATACCTTTAAGAGCTACCACAGCTTCACCGGTCTCTTTTTCCACAATTAGACCAGGCTCCGCAGAACACGCCATAGAAAAAAGAGTGATCAACCCTAAAATAAGTATTATTGGTAAAAGAAACCGTTTCATTCTGGCACCTCATTAATTTAATTTTAATCTTACCAATAATTGGCGCAATGCCAATTAAAACTAATAATTTTCTTCAATTTACTATTAGTTTTAACCACAATGGTTAAGAATTGGTTAACGCTAGATTAATTATGATTTATATTTGTGTTAATAAATTAAAGGCTTAAGACTAAATTTGTGTCTTGGCCTGATTAATCATTGCACGTGCAGCTATATCAGAGGTCTTATCTCCGGAAGCGATCATTAACCCAAGCTCTTTCACCACCTCATCTCCCTCTAAAAGGCGAGCGCTTACAACAACCCTGTCATTAGATTCTTTTTTTATGATAGACCAATGGTTATTTGCAAAACTTGCTAACTGCGGTAGGTGTGTAACACATATAACCTGGCGTTGTTTTGACAAATCTCTCAATCTTTGCCCTATTATTGTTCCAGTCCTGCCCCCTACGCCAGAGTCTATTTCATCAAAAACTAAAGTCGACTTTGTGTCGCTACTATTAACCGTTACAAAAATTGCCAACATTATTCTAGATAATTCTCCACCAGAGGCAACCTGAGGCAGTGGCAATGGGGAATGATTTTTGTTTGCCGAGAAAAGCATTTTCACTTCATCTATCCCCTCCGGGCCATATGAATAACTATCGATGTTTCCATCTACAGAAACGGATAAACCTTCTTCATCTTTCCTGTTATCGATCAGCACTTTAAACTGAGCATTTTCCATCCCAACACCCTTTAAGTAAGACTCTACTTTTGTTTCCAGGAGTTTTGAGAGTTCCTTTCGTTTAATAGATAAAGTTGATGCTATTATGCTGAGGAGCTGCTTTTGTTCGATTTCTATTTTCAAAAGACTTTGTATTTTGCTTTCTGATGTGTCCAATTCCTCTAATTGTAATTTAATCTTATCTCTGTGCCTGACTACTTCTTGAAGAGTGTTTCCGTATTTTCTTTTCATCTCATTCAGGATGGCCATCCTCCCTTCTAGTCGCTCCAATTCAACGGGATTTACTTCAATTGAATTTGTATAGTCGCGCAATCTACGAATAATATCTTCAATATTAAAAAGCAAGCTTTCAGCTAATTCTGTTAACGGCTTAGTAGAGGAGTCTATCTTGTGTACCTGGCCCAAGAACGCCGCCCCTTCTCTTAAAAGGTTCTCCGCAGACAAACGGTTGTCATTTTCATCGCTAGAAAAAATTTGTATCGCTTGGGTAGCTAAATGTTTTAATTCTAAAGCATTTGAAAACCTGTCTATGGTTGACTTTAACCCAAGCTCTTCATTCTCTTCAATCTGTGCTGAGTTAATTTCAGCAATCTGAAACTTAAACAGCTCCGCTCGCTCTTGGAAATCCGAGCGTTGTTGTTCAAGTTTCATGATTTCTTTTCGTATGAAATGAAGTCTATTAAACTCTTCTTTCATCTGTTTTCTTGTGTCTTGAATTTGTCCATATTCATCTAAAACCAACAACTGCTGATCGCTATTAACTAAGTATGCTTGGTCGCCTTGCCCATGTATCTCGCAAACTATCATCCCAATGTTTTGTAAAACACCTGCCCTAACGATCATCCCATTAATGCGGCACACCGACCTTCGTTCATTAATTCTTCTAGACAAAATAATTTCATTTTCTATTTCTATTTCTATTAATGCTTTTACTTGATCTTTTTGATGCCTAGTCAATTCAAACACAGCCTCTATCTGAGCGTCCTTATGGCCATGTTGAATTGACGATCTGTCAGTTTTTTGTCCAAGTACTAAACTTAATGCATCGACGATGATAGACTTGCCTGCACCGGTTTCGCCAGTAAAAACATTTAATCCTGAGCCTATTTCTAACTCAAGGTGATCGATGATCGCGAAATTGGATATGGATAAAAATTTCAGCATTAATTATTGAACCATAACATCAAGTAGCCTGTTTTTGGACAACCAATAGAATGGAAAAAATTTTAATATGAATGAAACTTGGAGATGTTTTTATGAAAAAAGAAACTAGTGCCACAGAAAAAGCCAATCACTCTATGTGTAGCGGCACTGTAAAAATTCCTGGTACTGCCGAAGAGACTACAATTCACCTAGCAGTTAGCCTCGATGATAAATCAGTAGAATTAAACTTTACTGATCTCGAATTAAGGAATATAAATTTCCAAATTAGCCGCGTAACAGTTAGAAATCTACTGAAATATGATGAGCTTCACTTTGTTACAACAGACCTGCCAATTAAAGAAGTCGAGATGCAATGGAAGGCAAACATAGCGAGAGCTGACAACAGTGTTGCTGGAGTGATTATTGTTAAGCCAAACAAGCTTAAGGTTACGGGAGAAGTCGGCTTTAGCTTGGTGCAGGTCAAATAAGCTAATCAACTGAGATGCATTAGCATTTTATAACTGGCAATACAGAGGCCTCTTAATGAATTTTTCAACTGAAACAAAAGCAAGCAACTTAGTCTGGATAGATCTTGAAATGACCGGCCTTGACCCAGCACAACAAGTGATTGTTGAAATGGCAACGATTGTTACGGATTCAAATTTAAACATTCTTGCTGAAGGCCCAGTAATTGCGATAAAACGAACTGAAGCAGAGCTTCAAAATATTGAAGACTGGAGCCTAAAAACCCATTCAGCGTCAGGTTTGCTCGAACGCGTCAGGCAATCCAACATCAATGTCAAACAAGCGGAGCAGCAAACTTTAATGTTTCTAAACAATTGGGTTCCCTCGGGAGCGTCACCTTTGTGTGGTAATTCTGTTCATCAAGACCGACGATTCTTACGCTCTGAGATGCCGCAGCTAGACTCCTATTTTCATTATCGAATAATTGACGTTTCCACACTAAAAGAACTTGCGAAGAGATGGTACGGTACGTCTTCAAGATTTCCGTCAAAGCCTAAAAAACATTTAGCCCTTGATGACATTCGTGAAAGCATTGAAGAGCTAGTATGGTATCGGGCGGAAATATTTAAAAATACAGTTAATTATCACTAATCACGTTTTGGCTTGTTAAGCCTGTCAACAATAATGATTTGATTTCGTAATTTAATTCAATTTGAAGGAAAATCTGTGTGACTGAAAACATCAGGGACATTGAAAAAAGGAAAGGCTCCACACCGATGATCAACACTTACATCTCTAGAACTTGACTGCCCAAGATAAAAATATAGATCGGCGCCGATGGTTAATTCTATTTCTTGTCTGGATTCTTTATGCTTCTTTAGGCATGGGCTTTGCATCACTGGGTCCCTTAGTTCAGCCAATTCAGAATGAGTTAGATATCTCATATGGCAAAATGGGCCTAGTTCTCGGATTTTGGCAACTAGTCACTATCTTCACTTTTTACCCTCTTGGCAAATTAGTCGACCGGTTTCCCCCAAGAATTCTTTTGTCAGTCGCAGCTATAGCTGCTGGTGCGTCTATAGTACTCAGGGGCTTAGCGGTTGATTTCACGTCGTTGTTAATAACAGTCGGATTGTTTGGACTCGCCGGACCCATTATTTCTGTAGGAGCCCCAAAGGTAACGGCAAATTGGTTTATTGGAAGAGAGTTGAATTTTGCAACTGGAGTCTACTGCTCAGGACCAACAGCTGGAGTTATGATAGGCATGGCACTATCAACAACAGTTTTTCTGCCTATTGTTGATAGTTGGAGGGGGGTGCTGTTTATATACGGAGGAGTGATTATGCTAGCGGGCATAATCTGGTATCTCTTGGCACGAGACAGTCCCAAACAATCGACCAAATCAAATCTTCCTAACGACATAAAGTCTTCATCTCTCGCTTATTTGTTAAAAATACGTAATGTCAGAATTGTGTTGGCATTGTCCATTGCGGCATTTTTGGTCATGCACGGGCTAGTCAACTGGGCTCCCACTATCCTGCAACGTCATGCAGCAATGAGCTTAGCTAACGCTGGGTTTTGGTCAGGAATGGGTGTTGGGGCTGGAGTAATCGGATCAATAATTGTGCCTGCATTAGCAGCTGTTGGCATTAGACGAATAATTATGCCCTTTATCCTAATATTAACCTCAGTTGGGCTGTTCGGACTGAGCATTGTTAACAATAACATACCAGTTTTATCCCTTATTTTGGTTAATTTTGCCAGTGCTCCTATCTGGCCAATTTTGACATTGATTTTAATTGAAACCAAAGGAATCGGGCCTCGTCGTATCGGAGCTGCAGTGGGCCTGGCTTTTGCATTTGCTGAGATTGGTGGGTTCATTGGCCCTCTTTTATTGGGAATTGTTCAGGAAGTGTTTGGGTCGATAGTGCCTGGGTTGATAGGGCTGAGTGTTGTTTTACTGTTACTGGTATTTCCAGCTACTTTGATTAAAGAATCTAAAATTAATAAACCTCAGAATATATGAGTAGCGTTTTTAATATCGAGTTCGCACTGTTGCGCCTGATTCGTTCGAAAAATTAATTTCTATAGGATTAATTCCTTTGGACCTAAGGCTTTGTATTCGAACAGATGGCAAGGTAAACCCATCACCCAGGCACATTTTATATATCATTTCTAGAAATAACATTTGCCTTCCAATGGGAGTTCTAACTTCATTCTCAGACAGGCTAATTTGCGAACTCATGGCAGGCCTATCAAAGGACCCAGTAAAATTACTTGAACTTAGTCGATACCTTGAGCTTAACACCGGCGCTATCTCCTTCAACTTGGAAACGTCGCCTCTAATCTGGGCAGCCCTATACTTTTCATCTCGCTCCTTGGATCTCCATGGACGATAAGACAGAAGATCGTCTAAATCTGTTTCATCACTGTGCCTTTGAGTATATGAATACGCAATATTTCGCAAAGCGAATCGCGCCCCAAGTACAAATAAATCTACCTCTTCTTCCAGCTCTGGAGCCAAACTCAGAACATGTGAGCACCAATACAGCAGGCGGTAGGATAATTTCGGTAGAAAACCCCTGAATTCATGAACTATCCAGTTATCCACGTCATTCAGCACTGACAAATGATCAATATTTATCCCATGCTCTAGAAATGACTTTCTTTCAGCCCACCTTGCCGTGCAATCTATGCTATGTTTTCGCCCACCTTCTGCCCACTTCTCGCGATACAGGTAGAGTTGCCGATTAGTTAGCTTGCCCCTCTGAAAAACGCCACTCCACAACTCTTGGATTTCATTAACTTTAAGGCCTTCATTGAAAAAGCCGTACACAACTGCCCTTTCCTCTATTGTCATGCCTTCTTCAAAAGGTCTCGAGGTCTTTTCGCTATTAACATTTGCTTTCAAAATTTGTATTTACTGTTCAATTGATTTAGTGAATTACTTTATTATTCCAGAGATTACTCTAATTTTATATATATTTCCGTATAATATTCACCATAATGACACTATACATTATTTCTTACATCTGTTGTTGTTTTCAAAAGTGTTAGCATGTTCAGTGTGTTTAAACGATTTCTGACTCCAAGCCCCAGCGTGCCCGGCAATGTTTGGACTGTCATGCTGGCACCATTTTTAGTTGCGACCGTTGCTATGGGTTCATATCAATATACACACGGTCTCTTTGTGGAGCCCTTGGGGCAGGCTTTCGGTTGGTCGCGCACTGAAGTGAGCGCCTCTTTATCTTTTGCTGCAATTGGTATAATTACCGGTCCTTTTTTAGGAAAACTTTTAGATAAATATGGTGCCAAGCCTATAATGCTCTGTTCTATTGCGTTAATGGGGTCTAGCTTTATTCTCAGGCCTTTTATGACGGAGTTGTGGCATTTATACTCCATAAGCTTTCTTCAGTTTGTAGCTATTAACGGCACTGTAATGCTGCCTGCAGGACGTTTAGCAGGAATTTGGTTTAAGAAAAAAAATCGAGGTAAAGTTCTAGGCCTGACAATGATGGGTAATAATTTTGGGGGTCTGGTTTTGCCTCCGTTAATTGGAGGGTTATTAGTTGCTTTTTCTTGGCAGATTGCGTATTACGGAATAGCCGTAATGTTTTTGTTCGTTTGGGTTTACACCCTAAAATTTGTGTCTGAGCACAAAAAAGATACTTCGAAAGCTAGCGCAGACGAGAAGATCCAAAGAGGGTCAGCTCAACCTATGCCAGGAATGACACTACAGCAAGCTATAAGAACAAAATATTTCTATCTCATAGCTGTCATCACCCCGATTGGATCACTTGCGTTTTCCATGGTTTTACCTCACGTTATAGACAACTATACGAATGCTGGAATCTCCTTAATTACAGCTGCTGCTGGTCTCGTTGTGTTATCTGCATTTGGGATGATTGGAAAAGTTTTTTGGGGAATAGCAGGCGAGAAGATTGGTGGTCGAAAAGCTCTAATGTATAGCTTTTCAGTAACAATTATCGGAGTTATGCTTATGTATAATCCAATTGCGGGTCCATTATTTTGGATATCCGTAGCAGTATTTGGGCTTGGTATGGGGGCTTTCGGGCCACTTTATACAATGATAGTACAAGATCTTTTCGGCTTAAGAAACTACGGGGCAATATCGGGGTTGTTAGGACTAACCGGAGTGATTAGCTTTGGAGCTGGACCTATTATGGGCGGGCTTAGTTATGATATGGCGGGTACATATAAGCCAATAATTCTTACCGCGGCTATCGGCATAGCTATAGGAGTTTTACTTCTAACACAAATTCCTGGCGGTAAAAGGTATTGAAAATCAATTTTCCAAAGGCCGTTTAATAACTTCCAAAGACGCGTCTCTAGTTACTGTTGGGGTAACCACCATCTCGGTAATCATTGTTCTAGGGGGAAGGCTAACAGCAAGTACAATGGCCTGCGCTATGTCTTCTGGTAAGCACATTTTTTTCATCCCCTCTTGGCTTGGCTTCACTGGCCTGTTTTCTAAAATCGGCGTTACTACTTCTCCAGGACTAATAACACAAGATCTAATATGGGTATGCTGTAGCTCATCATTAAGGAACTCTGTGAAATTGTTAACTCCTGCTTTTGCAGCGCAATAAGCTGCTCCGCCCATCATGCTCGGCCAAATTGCTGAATTCGACGACACATTAATAATTGTTCCTGAGTTTTGCGTGATCATTGTTGGAATCACTGCTTTTGTAAAAAACATAGTACCTATTAGATTTATGTCAATAAGATCCTGTATTTCTTTAGGCGTTGTCTCCAATAGCCCCCTATGCTTCAGATTTGACCCGGCATTATTAATCAGGATATCAATTTGTCCCCAAGTTTTTTTTACTTGAGCCACAACGCTCTCTATAGATTTATAATCCGTTATGTCTGCTTTAATTGCGATTCCATCTCCTTTATTACGCTTTACGTCACTCAAGGCATCAGTTAATTTAGACGAAGTCCTGCCTATTATGCACACTTTAGATCCTTTTTGAGCCAAAGAAATTGCCGTAGCTCTGCCTATCCCGCTACCTCCTCCCGTAATAATGCTAACTTTTCCTGAAAGATTCATGATCTCACCTTAATTTATGTTCAGAATTACATCTATTTTAACTAAATTGCTATTCTAGGCACTTTTGACGCTTTGAACAAATTTATATTGCTTCCTGTAAGATCTGTATTAGAATTTATTTATGACTGAATTTGAACTTCCATTTAAACCTGCTGCTGAGCATGCCCGACTTATTCATTCCAAAACCATTTCACCAGTTGAACTCTTAAATGTTTACTTGGATCGTATAGATAAATTTAATCCTGCACTCAATGCATTTTTAGCTTTAAATATTGACGAGGCTATTAAAAAAGCCAAAGAAACAGAGGTCTCCATTATGCAGGGCGAGGCTGTTGGTCCTCTTTTCGGAATTCCTTTTGGGATTAAAGATAACGAATCAACGAAGGGCATAGAGACAACACACGGGTCGACCTGGATGAAAGGCCATATTCCCGAAGAAGATTCCGTGGTAGTCGAGCGAATCAAAGCTGCGGGCGGAATAATTATTGGTAAAACAAATATGCCTGATTGGGGGCTAATGATTCATTCCGAAAATCGATTGGGCGATCATACTAGGAATCCATGGAACACCTCAAGGACTTCCGGAGGGTCGAGCGCTGGTTCGGCGGCGGCTGTTGCCGGTGGCCTGTGTTCAATAGCAAGCGGTACTGACGGAGGGGGTTCTATCCGAGCCCCAAGCAGTTTTTGCGGAGTGTTTGGTATAAGGCCCACGTTGGGTCGAGTTCCTCGTTATTCTGGTGCAAGTGATCCGTATATTACTAATCCATTTAGTCAACCCGGTCCGATTTCCCGCACAGTCGAAGACGCAGCAATTTTATTGGAAATTATAGCCGGATTTGATTCGCGGGATCCCGACTCATTGCGCGCTCCTGTCCCGTCTTATTCAAACATGTTGAACAAAGACTTATCTGAATTAAGAATTGCCTATAGCCCGGATTATGGTTATGCGGATGTAAACACAGAGGTCCATGCAAGCGTAGAGAAAGCTATTAAAAACCTAGCTGATCTAGGTTGCAACATTGAACTTGTTTCCATAGACCTCTCGGATGCTTTTTATGGATACTGGCCGTTAGTAAGCGCAAATTGGTATGCAAGTCTCGACAAAACACTTAGTAAAAGAACTTCGGAATTAGCACCAGAAGCACTTGATGTATATGAGTATGGCAGCAAGATTACTGGAAGTGATTATGCCTTGGCCTTAGGCGTTCGCGACCAAATTATAGCTCGTTTAGACACTTTGTTTAGCAAGTATGACTTGCTTTTATCTCCTACTATGCCAAACACAGCCTTCATGACTGGAAGGCCTAAAATTGGAGTAGGGCGTGGGTTTGAAAATAAATTATGGGGATTTCCTGCACATAGCCCATTTACTTTTCCAATAAATGCAGCTGGATTGCCAGGAGCAAATATTCCCTGTGGATTTGACAAAGCAGGTTTACCGATTGGGTTACAAGTTATTGGCAGGAGGCTGGAGGAACCAACCATTCTGCAATTATGCCATAGGTTCGAACAAGCATATCCTTGGCCAAGAGTACCAACACTATTTAACCAACCCGCTTAACTAAAAGCGAGGGCCTTGGCAGGGTTATGAATCAAAATTTGGTCTATTTGTCCTTGAGTGAAATCCCTTCTTCTTAATCTAGGCAATATATTTTCTAATATGTGGGCGTACCCTTTACCGCCAAAACTTGTCAGCTGGTTAGTTTGGCACACGTCTTGTCCAATTACAATCTGGCCCAAATACCCTCTTTCTATCAAAAACTCGATTGCTTCGATACGATCAGAGTCACTTTTCATTCTCATATATTCGCCCAAATAAACCAGATTGGTTTCCTCGAATCCAAAAATGTCGTACTCCAAAAAGCAACCAGTGTCTGCCAATTCTAGTAATTTGTCATGATCATCAATAGCAAAATCAAGGTGCCCCATTATAATGTTCTTAACATCTGCACCTGCTTGTGCCAACTCTTCAACTATCTGCATTGGCGAATCATCATGAGCGCCTGGGTGAATAGAAATAGGGCAGCCAGTCTCAACTTGCGCTCGAGCTGAACCTCGAAGTATTTTGCGTTCCGTCTCTGATAGCGGATATAAATTCCCAATTTCCCCAATTATTCCAGCCTTGATTCCGGTATCAGCCACGCCATTGGTAATATCGTTGATTATTACTTTAGAAATATCTGTTTCAGAAAGCTGGCCTATATTGGCTGGGTGTGCGTGGGGAATGTAGTAACTTGACCCCATAATAATATTTATCCCAGTTGCTCTTGATATCCTGGTCAATGCTATTGGATCTCTCCCTAAGCCCATTGGAGTTGTGTCTACCAAACCTCCACCGCCGGCATTAAAAAACTTAGACACTTCTGTTATTGAAAGATCAATGTCATAGTACTGAAGATTAGACTTCATGTTGAAAGCTATCTGGGGAAGCTCGCCTCTTATATCCATAGTGAATGGCTTATCAATATACGAACGCCTGCTTGCTTCCTCAGGTTCATAAAAATAACACATTAGATCTACCAGAAGGTGTTCGTGGGTAACCGTAAGTCCCAGATTTTCCGGTTTAATCATTCCTAAAACTGTTTGTATCTTGCCTGTCGTTTTAGTTTCCATTATGTTTTTCCTCTAAATCAAGATAGCTTTGATGCCATGGCCTTGCTCGCTCGAAAGCAGCACTGACAGCTAATAGGTTTTCATCTGCATATCTTCGTCCTATAATTTGCATCCCTATCGGCAGGCCGTCTTCATTGAATCCCGCTGGTATTGATGCTGCCGGATTCCCCGTGTAGTTTATAGGATATGTCATACACCAGCCTATCGTTGGGTCAACTGTTTCGCCGTTCACCTCAGTAGGCCCCAACGTATCACCATTAGTGGCGTTCTTAAACGGCGGAACAGACAAAGTTGGAGATACAATAAAATCATAGTCATCGAGAATATCCTGTATCGGGTCATAAACTGAAGATCTCAAAAGTTCTCCACTTCTTACGTCCCATCCAGACATTTTCTTCCCAATTTCTAAGGTTTTAGCAAACGTCGGCGTCAGCATGCTATTATGCTCTCCTAAAAGGTCAATACCCTGCGGCTTAAACATTTCTGCTAATTCCATATGCAACATAGCCATTTGCCGAACCCACAAACCTGATAATTCTTGCTGAGATCGGTTAATTTTGATTTCGACTTGATCAACCTCAATTCCCAGCTCCTTAAAAGCCTCTGTGGCCTTATAAACGACCTTAGCCACGCTTTCCTCCACAGGAAAAATGCCTAAGTCTGGACTATAGGCAACTTTCATGCCCGACACTGGCTTACGTGTTGCCTCCAGATAATTAACATTCCCGCTAGGCAGTGAAAACGGATCTCTAGGATCATGTTTGTCAAGAACAGACATTAATAGTGCTGCATCTTCGACAGTTCTTGTTATTGGCCCTACAAAAAGAAAGGGGTTTATTGAAGTAAAGGCATTAGGCCTAGTAATAAAAGGCACTCTGCCATAAGACGGCTTATACCCATACACTCCTGAAAACGATGCAGGGATTCTAATTGATCCCCCTCCGTCTGATCCTTGTGATAATGGAACAAGGCCAGCGGCTACCGCCGCCGCGCTACCCCCCGATGAGCCCCCAGAATTTCGAGTTAAGTCAAAGGGAGTGCTCGTCGGCCCAAAGATATAATTGTCTGTGGCTCCTTTATGGCCAAATTCTGGGGAGTTAGTTAATCCTAAAACAATACCTCCTGCCTGTTCTATGTCAGCGACGTATGATGAAGTCATGTCTGTTTGATAGTCTTTAAGCGGAGCCGAGCCTGACGTAGCCCTTATGCCTGGCTTGAACGTAAAAAGATCTTTAATCGCCACAGGAATTCCATGCAAGGGCCCAAGAGGGCCTCCTGACATTAAAGTGCGCTCAGCTGACTTGGCTCTTTGCATCGCTTCCTCAGAAACCATTGTGACAAATGCATTAATCTCCGGGTTTCGCTCATTAATACGGTCGAGAAAAAAGTTAACAACTTCGACTGGTGATAGGTCGCGCCTTCGAATTTTACTGCCTAATTCTACGGCGTTCATAAAAGCAATTTCAGGTCCCATTTTTGTTTATCTCCATGTAGTAAGCTTTACTATTGATTACATTTTGAACACTTGCCGACAAAATTACAATATTTTAAGATATGGTCAACTTATTTTAAGTTTTTTGTAAAAAACCCTACTATTTGACTTCGATATTCTTCTTCCGCAACTTCAGAGGCTTCTGCATGTCCTGCTTTCTGAACAAGCCATAATCTTTTAGGTTGGTTTGCTTTCAAATAAATTGATTCACTATCTGCAAAAGATATCGTCTCGTCTTCAAGTCCATGAATAATTAACAAAGGTGTATTAGTTATATTCATTATTGCTTCTTCTGGAATCACGTCGTTACGGTTTAATCCTGTTCTAAGCTCAGAAAACCATACCGTTATCGGAGAAAAAGGGAAGGCCGGCAAGCCAACGAAATGGGTAAAGCTTTGAGAAACTGCACTGTCCAGGCTTTTAAAAGCAGAATCAACAACAAGCGCCTTGATTCTGCCAGGGTTCTCCGCAGCGAAAAGGATCGATGTGGCCCCCCCGTTAGATAGTCCAATTATCCCAATATTACTAATGCCAAGTTCTTCTAATAAATTAACCGCTGCCAACACATCCTGTTTTTCATAGTAGCCAAAACTAACAAAGTCTCCTTCGCTCTCTCCCCTGTGTCGAAAATCAAACAACAAAACAGTAAATCCTGCGTCGAAAAGCATGTTTGCCTGTGGAAGCATGTCTGTTCTATCGCCAGTATACCCATGTAACAGAATCACGGCTTTATCTGTTTCACGAGTTGCCATCCATCCTTCAAGCCTTACTCCATCATTGGCCAAAAATGATACTGACTCTATCTTCTCTTCAAGCTGAGGATACATAGAAAGGGTTTCTTCTTCGGATGCAGGGCTAGGGTGCAATGCTGTCTCAGAGCCACTCCATGCAACCGCTAAAAGTAATAATATTGTCATCGCTATGCTCAAAAAGATATATATTTTTGAAGCTGCTTTCATCCAACCAGACGGCCTTTTCCAAAGCAAGATTAAAAAAATTATCGGGGCAGGAACGAAAAGCCAGGCTATAAACAAAGTATTAGTGGTTGGCCCTGCGACTCCCATCACCCCTGACAATATTCCAGAGAGCACTGTAAGTACAAATATTACAAATTTGAAAA
>QGNM01000048.1 GCA_003228095.2 Chloroflexota bacterium
ACGAGCCCTATGTCTACTTCGCCTTCGCTCACCATGTTTAAGACCTCATCACGCCTTCCGGATAAGATCCTTAGATGTCCATGAGGGTGTTGTTTTAGAAAGATTTTCACAACTTGTAGCAATCTGTGGGGAATTATGTCATGAGTAGCAGCAACTCTGACTGGGCTAACCTGCTCTGCAATTCCAGTCTCGTCTAATAAAGAATTTATACCGTCTAAAAGTGGTTTTGCTAAATCAGCAAGAGTTATTCCCGCAGCAGTTAATTGAATTGGCCTTTTTATTCTGTCGAAAAGTAGTGTGCCTAATGCCTGTTCCAGTTTTTTGATATGTGTAGTAGCAGTTGGCTGGCCTATTCCAAGCTCCTCAGCAGCTTTAGTGATACTTCTTAATCTAGCCGCTGCCACGAAACTTCTTAGTTCTCTTAGTTCCATATCAAGTCACTCCTTGACTATACAGTATCATAAAATTTAATACTAATTATATTACAGTATATGTGTATACGATGTTAATTTTGCTGGATAATTATATTAAAAGCCGTTGAATTAATGATTATCGAGTAAGTAAAGGAAAAATTAATGACAAAATTATTTAGAAAAGCAAGGAAACGTTCAAATCTAAAATCTGGATTCGATTTATACATGCGTTCATTAAATAGTAGGCACACTAGTTGTGGCCCTACAGCCGATGAGGCAAGAAGAGATTTTATAAGGTTCCAACACTTAATTTAGAAATATAATGTGTTCGTGGTGGAGTAGCTCATATCTAGGCTCAATGAAAATCCTTATAATTGCCGATATGAGCTTTTTTGTTGGGAGGAATGGTGGATTTAAATAGACGGCGTAGTGCCATAGATAAAAATGATAGTAATCAGCCTCCTTTATCAAAAACTTCTGAAACGTGGATCACGAAGATAAATTCACTGTTTAAGGTGAAATCTCTAGGTGATGATATATGGGATGATCTTGAAGAGGGGCTTATATTAGCTGACGTTGGCGCTCCTGTAACTTTAGATCTAATTAATAAAGTCAGATCTAAAGTTACAGAAATGGCAATTAAAGACCCAGAAGGGGTTTTGGAAATCTTAAAGCATGAGGTAAAGGCGCATTTAGAGCATGGGTCAGATTACGTTGAATTAATCAAAGCTTTTCAAGTTTCAAATAATGTTAGTCCTATTGTTATTTTATTCGTAGGAGTTAATGGGGTTGGAAAGACTACAACTCTAGCTAAGCTAGCTCATATGTACATTAATTCTGGAAAGAAGGTAATTATCGGCGCCGCTGATACATTTAGAGCTGCTGCGATTGATCAGGTCAAAATATGGGGTGATAAATTAAATCTGGATGTAATAGCTCATTCTCAAGGATCTGATCCAAGCGCTGTCGTATTTGACACAATTGAAGCGGCTAAAGCTCGCAAAATGGATGTGGTTTTAATTGACACAGCTGGTCGCATGCATAATAGTACAAATTTGATGGATGAGTTGAACAAGATGTCTCGTGTGGCAGTGAAGGCTGGAATTGGAACGCCAAAAACTATCCTTGTCTTGGATGCATCTACTGGACAAAATGGCCTGCAGCAAGCAAGGGCTTTTCTTGGATCTATGGGATGTGATGGAATAGTATTGACCAAGCTAGACGGAAGCTCAAAAGGCGGGGTGATACTGTCAGTTTACTCAGAATTTAAAATGCCTGTTTTGTATGTGGGTACTGGTGAAAATATCGGTGATTTAGAGCTATTTGATCCAGGTCAATTTTCGCAAGATTTATTTTCCGAATCTTCATAGAATATCCTGCAGCCTGGTTAGAGTTTCACAGTTCTTGCAAATAAAACTGGATAATCAATGTAAACTAGAGACACACTTCGCCCAATGGTTTGATTCTGGAGGAAATAGTTGAGTGAATCTTTAATCTGGATCCTCATGATTGAATTCATAGGAGTAATTGCGCTTCCTATGTCCTTTCTGATTTTTAGGTGGATGCCTGATAGAGGCATTACGCTATCAATGCCATTAGGAATACTCATTGGGGCCTATTTAACTTGGGTTTTAAGTTACACTGGCCTAGTATCGGCAAATAATTATGGACCGATATTATCATTAATAATTATAGCTGTGCCTTCTATATTTATCTGTTGGCGTAACGGGAAAGAAATCCTCCAACATCTACGAAGACATGTTTGGTTGATTTCAGTGACTCAACTAATATTCTTGTCACTGATTTCTTTGTGGACTTTGTATAGGTTCTATGACCCAGCAATATCCCATACAGAGCAACCAATGGATTTCGCATTTCTTAATGCATCGATGAGAACCGAATTTGCGCCTCCAGAAGATCCTTGGCTTAGAGGGGAGTCCATAAGCTATTACTATTTTGGTTATTGGATCATCGGATTTTTTTCTAACTTAGTTGGTACTACATCAAGCATTGCGTATAATTTAGCCCTTTCATTAATTCCTGCCTTAACATCTGTGGGAATAATTGGTTTGGTTTACAACATCATAAAAATTGATGGAGGGAAAATTAAATTCGCTATATTAGCGGGGCTAATTTCCTCAGTTGCTCTATTAACTGCGTCTAATTTTGAGGCAGCATTTGAATTCATGCGATTCAATGGTATTGGAGGTGAGTCTTTCTGGGATTGGCTTTCAATAGATGGAATTACTGGAGATGCAGTTAATTTAACCAACAGTTGGAGGCCGACGGAATTTTGGTGGTGGTGGCGTGCAACTAGAGTTATAAATATTTTTGAAAATGGCATGGGATTGGATTATACAATTCATGAATTCCCTTTGTTTTCAAGTTTACTTGGAGATTTACATCCGCATTTTTTGTCGCTACCATTTGTAACTTTATTTTTGGGCCTTGTTGCTAATTTTATTTTTAATCCGCGTACTACAATGCCTAGCAGTAGATTTGTTTTCAACTCGCAAATTCGAAAGGTGTGTAGCGCTTACGGCAAGGCATTTGACAATAATGGAGCTCAATTTATTTGTATCGGATTTATTTTAGGCGCTCTGGGTTTCATTAATGCTTGGGATTTACCGATTTTCGGTTTAATTTTCATTGGAGCTGTGTTTTTTAGGATACATAAAGAACACAGGGTTACATTCCTAGAACTGTTAACCAAAGCTATTCCAATTTTGGCGATTGTATTTCTCTCGGCATTCTTACTATATTCTCCATATTACATTTATTTTGAAAGCCAATTCTCAGGCCTGGCTCCTGTTGTAGACATAACGTCAAGGCCGATACACTTTTTCATCGTTTGGGGATTATTTATGGTGTTAGTTATACCATTTGTTTTGTATATTTTTTCAAAATCAAAAGTGAGATACGGGTGGTTTAGAAATTTTTGGATATCGATATTCATCGGAGTTTTACCATTTATAGCTTGGTTACTCTTAATTGGGTGGACTGGTAGTTCTGAAGTTTCGGTAATTAAACGCTTAATTAAATTGTCACCGATTATGATTGTTGTTTTTATGGCAATTTACTCTGCCTTATACCTGTTGCGAGATGGCAGAATAGGCGGCACTAAAACATTGGGGCTATCTGTAACTTTGGTTTTAGTTGGCGCGGCATTTACTTTAATCATGATTCCAGAATTGATTATCGTAAGTGATCAATTTGGAAGTCGGATGAATACAGTATTCAAATTGTACTATCAAGCATGGATTCTGTTTTCAATTTCAATTGGAGTTGCTGTGTACTATTTATGGAATTTATTAATAAAAGCCAAAGGGTTTCAAAAATTGCTGCTTATGATTTTTAGTGGTATTTCAATATTCTTGATATCAATCTCTTTATATTATGCGCCTGCCGCATCATTTAGTAAGGTTGATACAAGCGAATCTAAAAGTTTAAATGGTTTAGAGTACATAAAGAACCAAAATATTGATGAATTAGATTCCATTAGTTTTTTAAGCAAGACAGTTAATAATCACCAAGCACTAGTTGAAGCTGTTGGCACATCTTACAGTGAATATGGACGGATTTCTTCCAGTACAGGTATACCAACGATATTGGGATGGCCAGCCCATGAAATACAATGGAGAGGCTCTGATTTAGGTTTATCTGAACGTGCAGATGATGTTGAACGCATTTATCAAAGCTTAGATCCAACAGAGACCTACAGCTTACTGGTTAAGTATAAGGTGAGTTATGTATATATTGGCCCAAGAGAGAGGCGCCAATATGGGATTAGCGGGCTGAGTAAATTTGAAGCGTTTATGGATAAAGTGTTCGAGACTGATACCGTAGTGATATATAAGGTGAGGTAAAATCTTCTTTGCTCACGAATTTAAAAATAGAATCTAATCTACCCAAAATGAATCTATTTACTGGTTTTTACAATCGGTCATTTTCAAATTCAATTGTTAAAATACCCCGATTTTTAAAAAACAACAAGATAGAGGCATCAGGGTATTTTTTGCTGATTATTTTTGCAGGGATAATGCGCTTTTGGGATTTAGGATCGCGCGCTTTACATCATGATGAAAGCCTTCATGCTTACTTCTCATGGCAATTATTTGCTGGCAACGGGTATATCCATAATCCAATGATGCATGGCCCACTTCAGTTCGAGCTTAATGCCGCACTTTTCTATATTTTTGGAGTCACTGATTTTACTGCTAGATCGATTTACGCAGCTTTTGGCATTTTATTAATCCTTTGTCCTCTGTTATTGAGAGAAAAACTTGGAAAGTTAGGTTGTTTTATTGCAGCTGTTTTACTGGCATTTTCTCCAGCAATGCTTTATTTCAGTCGATTTGCACGTAACGACATTCTTATGGCGGTATGGACATTTGCCTTAATAGCATTTCTATGGCGGTATTTGGATTCAGGGAAAAATAAGTATTTGTATGGGGCAGCAATTAGTTTAGCATTATCGTTTTCATCAAAAGAAAGCACATACTTCACAGTAGCTATAATTTCTATTTACTTAGTCCTTGTTTTGATCCATAGGAATATATATTTGATTTACAAGCAAAATAATATTTATGGAATGACTATCCTCAATGCTTTCCTTAGAGTAAATGCGATACTGTATCAAAAGCTATGTAAATTTAGATTGTTCCAAAATGTTTCGCGTGAGGCAACGTTTTTAATTGTTTTATGGACTACCTCCTTGCCTTTGTGGGCAGGATTCATTTCCATTTTTCAGATTGCAGGATCGAATCTCGTGCTTGCTTCTGAAATTGGACCGAATATAGGATCTCCATCTGGTGGAGGACTAGTGATTGCAGGAATATTAATAGCAGTTTGCTTTTTAGCAGGATCTATTATTGGTCTTCGGTGGAATTGGAAGGTGTGGTTGAAATGCGCCCTGCTCTTTTACATTCCATGGATATTATTCCACACTACGTTTTTCGATAATATAAATGGAATTGGTTCAGGGTTGTGGCAGTCTCTAGGATATTGGATTGCTCAACAAGGCGAAAGTAGGGGAAACCAACCTTCATATTATTACTTATTAATTACTCTACTGTATGAGTTTCTTCCATTATCAGTTTCACTCGCTGCAGTTATCTACTATTTTAAGAAAAAAGAGGCATTTGCTAAATTCCTAATATTCTGGTGCATGGCCACATTCTTAATGTATACGATTGCCAGCGAGAAAATGCCTTGGCTGTTGGTGCATATTACTTTGCCAATGATAGTTCTTTCAGGGAAGTTATTAGGCGATTATCTAAAAAACGAAACCATATTGAAATGGATTAACCTGAAAAACGGCCTTCTAATATTGTTAACGTTATCTTTTATATTCTTTTTGTGGAGATTAGCATTTTTCGGATTGGATGGAAATCCAGGTGATTTGTGGATGTTAGCTTTATTAATTTTTGGAGCGATTTTAGTATTATTTGGGTTCGGGTATCTAGCAAGAGTTAACCCGTATAAACATTGTTTGAAAATTGTTTCCGTAACTCTTATTTTGATTTTATTTGGGTTAACGATTCGCAGCGGATTTATTGTCACATATAAAAATGGAGATACTCCGGTAGAAATGTTAGTTTATACTCAGACTTCCCCTGATGTTCCTCAGTTAGCTAAGCTTATATCTACCATAGGGTTAAAAACAGGGAACACGCCTACTGTGGATGTTGATTCTACAAGCGGTTTTCAATGGCCATGGGCATGGTATCTAAGAGATATTGCTCTAGCAGGGTACCCTCAGTATGGACAACATTTGCCTTCTAGCATGCTAGAACAGCAAGTCCTAATAATTCACTCTCAAAATAAATTAGCAATTCAAGAGCCTGTTAAAGAAAAGTATGGAGAAGGACAAAGGTTTAGGCATAGATGGTGGTTTCCGGAACACACTTATCGGGATCTTAGCTTAAAAAAAATAGTTATATCTATATTTGATCGAGCTGCATGGATTAGGGCTAAGGATTATTTCCTATATCGTGACCTTGATCATAAGTTGTCAAGTGAAGATGCATATGTATACTTTGATGACTTTGAAATGCGAAAATTTAGTTTACTTGAATTAGAATAATCATATTATGCTTCAAATATAGGAGCTAAGCTATCTAATCAATTTTAAAGTCCTGAAATTCTCTGAATTGAAAAGTATATTCTTAAATTATGTTGAATCGTTATAAAACTTGGATTGGACTCGGATTGACCGCAATCTTGCTAATTGCTTTTCTGCTAACCGTAGATGTAGTAAAGATGTTTGATTCTTTGGTCGATGCAAATTACGTGTTTATTTTACCTGCCATTGTAATGTATTTCATATCAATTTTGTTTAGAACAATAAGGTGGAAAATGCTGCTAGCACATATGCACGGAATCAGCATATCTAGACTTTATCCAGTTGTAGTTGTTGGATATATGGCTAACAACATTTTACCAATGAGGTTGGGTGAGTTTGTTAGAAGCTATTATCTTAGAGAACGAGAAGGGGTGAGCGTGAGTGCTGCACTAGCAACGGTTTTCGTAGAACGTGTAATTGATGCGCTTACACTTCTGATTTTTATAGTTGTGATTTCCTTGATTGTTCCTTTAGGAGTAGGTGGAGTTGTTGAAGGCTTAGGGGAAAGATTCGGAATAGCATGGCCTTTAATTGTTTTGGGAGCTACCGTTCCATTTATAGTTGTTTTTACATTATTGATGCTCATTGCGCGTTACCCAGAATTCACACTGATTCTTACCTCAAAAATCTTTTCCAGATTACCTAGCACGATTAATTTAGCTTTAAATAACCTATCTAAAACCTTTGTTATAGGCCTTTCGGCGTTAAAAAGTCCTCAGTTAATACTTAGTATGTTTTTTGTTTCTATTCCAATTTGGCTATTTGAAGCAGCGCTTTTTTACCTAATAGGTGTTTCCTTTGATTTGCAACAACATTTAGGAGGCCATGTTAATTTAGTTATAATCGCCGTCCTTGTTACAGCGATTACTAATATTGGATCTTCTATTCCTGCTGCACCAGGAGGAATTGGCTTATTTGAAATAATTGCTCGCGAAACATTGGTTTTAATACCTTTAGGCATAATCGATAGGTCTGTAGCTGCTGGATATGCAGCAGTAGTTCATGCTACTTTACTTATACCTATGATATTACTAGGACAAATAATACTGTGGTCGGACAATATATCACTTAATCGTTTGTGGCTTTTGGGTAAAAATAATAACGAGGACGTTGATTGAAAGTAGGAATTATTGGAGCTGGAGCAGCCGGACTAGCAGCAGCTTACGAATTGGCGCTTGCTGGCGTTGAAGTAACCGTGTATGAAAAGGCTTCATTTGTTGGAGGCCAAGCATCGACATTTGACGTCGAATCGACTCCCCTTGAGCGCGGCTATCATCACTTATTTACTTCAGATTCTGACATAATTTCCTTAATGTCAGAAATAGGCATGTCTGATCGAATGGAATGGCATGAGTCTAAAGTAGGCATATTTTATGATGGAAAAATATACAAGTTTGTAACGCCAATAGATCTTTTGAAATTTACACCTTTAAGCATCATTGATCGAATTCGGTTGGGCTTAGTGACAGTGATTTTGAAAATGATAAAAGATTGGAAATCCCTTGAAAACGTAACTACTGATGAATGGATAAAAACTTGGGCAGGAAGAAGAGTTTATGAAGTAGTGTGGGGTCCTCTGTTGCGTGGGAAATTTGGTGACAGACATTATAGCGAAATCGGAATGCCATGGTTCTGGGGAAAAATACATACTCGATTTGCATCTCGAGGAAAGAATATGGCTAAAGAACTTTTAGGTTACCCTAAAGGGAGTTTTGGTGAAATTTTTGAAACTTTGACTAAGAAAATCCAACTTATGGGTGGCACTGTAAAGTTATCTACAGGAGTCAATAAGATAATAGTAGAGGAAGGAAGGGCAGTTGGGCTTTTGGTCGAATCAGATTCTGGGGAAGAGTTTACAAAAAAATTCGATGCAATATTGTCTACGACCCCGTCTTTTGTGTTTCCAAAACTTGTGCCAAAAATGCCTCAAGAATACGAAGATCGACTTAAAATGGTCAATTATATGTCGGCTGTGCTTATTATATTGATATTAGACCGTCCCCTTACCAATGTTTACTGGCTTAATGTAGCTGACCGGTCGATACCATTTGTTGGGCTTATTGAGCATACAAATATGATCGACCCATCTCTTTATGGAGGTAAACATATTGTTTACTTATCAAATTACCTTAATGTTGATCACCCGCTTTACCAAATGGACCATAAACAACTACTAGCAGAATATTTACCGCACTTGAAAAAAATCAATCCTAATTTTGATGAATCCTGGATTGAAAAAACTCACTACCATAAAGTAGGAGCTGCACAACCGATCATTGGGACCAACTATTCGCAGCGCATTCCAAGCCATATAACACCTTTCAAAGACCTATATTTAGCTAATACTACACAAATATACCCTGAGGATAGAGGCACTAATTATTCAGTACGTATGGGGCGTCAAGTTGCAAAACTATTGTTGCGACACAGTGACTTGCTGAATTAGAAACGCGTTGTTGCTGTAGTGTCTTTCTGTTAGGATTTGTGAATCATTTAACAAATTAGGAGAGCAGGTTTGTCATCGGATGTAACGCCTAAAATAGGCCCTACGCCAGATTCAGAAAAACAAAGTCTAAAAGACCGAATAAATAACGCTGTAAGAACTCAAAAGAGGCCGACAGTGACAGTTCTCTCATCTTTGTTATCAATAGAAGATGACTTAGGCTATATTCCTAAAGAGGCCATATCTATAGTTGCTGAATATAACAATTCAACTATTAACGAAGTCTGGGGAGTAGCTTCCTTTTACCCTAATTTTCGATTTGATCCTCCTTCGGCGAATACAGTTGAAGTATGTTGGGGTCCCTCCTGTCATTTAGTTGGGGCAAATGATGTAATTAAATCTGTTTTAGATGAACTAGGCCTGGATGGAGAAGGAGATACCGAAGATAAGGGCGTAACTTTTAAGTTTAATACTTGCTTAGGCGCATGCCCTCAGGCGCCTGTAATGAGTATAAATCATCGAATGTATGGAAAAATTTCAGCTAAACAAGCTAAATCTTATGTTTCAGCGTTGAGAGAAAATACTAAGGGAAGCCATTCATGAGCTCATATGAACAACTTAAAACATTAGCTGATGCTCGATGGGCAGAACTTACAGAGGGAAATGTTCCATGGATTAGAATAGGCATGTCTATGTGTTGCGGCCAAGCTTCAGGGGCATACGAAACAATTTCGGCAATCAAAGAGCATTTAAGTGCCACGGGTATTGATGCGACAGTTAGTGAAGTAGGATGCCTAGGAATTTGTTATGCATCTCCAGTTGTAGATATTTTGGTGCCTAATCAAAATAGAGCTATATATGGCAATGTAACGGCCGATTTAGTGGTGGACCTAATTAATAAATGTTTAGTTCAAGGGAAAACCCCTAAAAAGAATCTGCTTGGAGTGGTTGATACTGGGGAAATTAAGTCAAAAGGGTTGCCGTATTTCAATGAACTACCTCAGATTAAATTACAAAATCGTATAGCCCTTAGGAACGCCGGACATATTGATCCGAAAGATATATATCAATATATAGCTCGGGGAGGCTACTTGGGACTGAATAGATCTTTGGCAGAACTGAAACCGGAGGATGTAATTGAGGAAGTTAAATCTTCTGGATTGAGGGGACGCGGTGGGGCAGCATTTCCGACTGGTGTTAAGTGGAGCTTTATGACCAGGGGAAAAAAACCAAAATATATTCTTTGCAACTGCGAAGAGGGTGACCCAGGCGCCTTTAATGACAAATCTATATTGGAAAGTGACCCTTATACCGCGATTGAAGGTATGACTATAGCTGCGTACGCTACAGGTTCGACTAATGGAATCATCTTTATAAGACATGGCCATGATGGACCAATTGACGCAACTGAACGTGCCATTGAACAGGCATATTCAGTAGGGTTATTAGGTAAAAATATACTTGGATCTGACTTTAGCTTTGACCTTGAAGTGTCATTAACGGGAGAGTCATATGTTGCTGGTGAGGAAACAGCGCTCATGGAGGCGGTTGAAGGGAAAAGATCAATGCCTAGAGCGAGGCCGCCTTTTCCAGCAGCCTACGGAGTTTGGGGGCACCCAACTACCATTAACAATGTAAAATCTCTTTCCTATGCACCTTCGATTCTTGAACATGGAGCTGAATGGTTTTCATCTATTGGTGTTAATAAAAGTACGGGCACTGCAATAATATGTCTAAGCGGGAACATAAAACATCCTGGATTATATGAAGTTCCGATGGGACTAACCATTGGAGAGGTAATAAATAATATAGGCGGAGGTGTTCCTGGTGGACGTAAATTAAAAATGTTGCAGACTGGAGGACCGCTTGGAGGGGTTTTAAGTTCCGATTCTCTTGAAATACGCTTAGATTTTGATGAAATGAGGGATGCTGGTGCAATACTTGGTTCTGGAGGAATAATAGTCGCTGATGATAGAACGTGTGCTGTTGATTTAACTAGAGTTTTAGTTGCTTTTTGCCAGTTTGAATCATGCGGAAAGTGTTTCCCTTGTCGCCTTGGGACCACTAATTTATTAGAGATCGTCGAGCGAATGGCCTCAAACAAAGCCCGCATAGGTGACGTTGAATTAATGAAGCAAATTGGACAAACTATGCAAATAGGTTCATTGTGCGGGCATGGGCAATTAGGATTCAATCCAATTGAATCAGCGATGAAGCATTTTAAGGAAGATTGGAATGCGTGTGTTGAAGATGGCGTATGTTTGACAGGCTCATGTGACAAGCCACATTTCAACCCAATAAACACTAGGTCTTTCGCAGATGCGCCTATAAAAAGTACTGCGCCAATTAATTTGACAAACCAAATTGGAGAAAACCATGAGTGAAGATCTAGTCATCAATATTGATGGTAAAGAGATTAAAGCTAAACCTGGACAGATGATTCTCCAGGCAGCAATGGACGCAGGTATATACATTCCATATCTTTGTTATTACCCTGGAACTAAACCTTTCGGGGCATGTCGAATGTGTGTTGTTTCTGTAGACGGTGTTAGGGGAACACCCGCATCTTGCACCACTCCTGTGACTCCAGATATGATTGTAAAAACCGATACCACAGAAATTGTTGAACTTAGAAGAGGTATCATGGATTTACTTCTGTCGGAACATCCCCATGGATGTTTAACATGCCACCGAATAGAGCTTTGCGGGCCAACGGATGTTTGCCTACGGCACGTATCAGTGAATGACCGTTGTGTTACTTGCCCTAAAAATGAGCGATGCGAATTAAAGGATACTGTTCGCTGGCTAGAAATGGACATGGAAACCCCGCTTACTTATCAAAATCGTCAGATACCTTTGAAAACAGCCGATCCATTTTGGGATATGGATATGAACTTGTGTATTGTTTGCGGGCGTTGTGTCAGGGTATGTGATGAAATTCGAGGGGATAGCGCATTAACATTTTTAAATCGAGCAGGGAAAACCATAATTGGTACCTCTGAAGGAACTTCATTACTTGAGTCTGGGTGCGAGTTTTGCGGCGCATGTATAGATGCTTGCCCAACTGGAGCACTAGTGGAACGGGATTATAAATGGGATAAGGCTATAAAAACTATTGAATCAGTCTGCCCTCATTGCCCTGTTGGGTGCACTATGAAGCTTGAAATAAATAAAAGAGACAAACTTATTCGTGCAATTCCAGATAGCCAATCCGAAGTTAACAGGGGTCAGTCATGCTATAAAGGAAAGTTTGGAGTCAACTTTGTTAATAGCAAACAAAGAATAAAAACCCCGATGATTAGAAGTAATGGTGAATTAAAAGAAGTAGGGTGGAATGAAGCAATTTCTTTCATGGCTGAAAAAATAAATACTTATAGAAACAATAAAGAATATTATTTGTTACTATCCCCAAGATCTACTAATGAAGAGGCTTTTGTTGCACAAAAATTCGGTCGTAGCGTTATGGGAACCAATAATGTCAATGTATCGTCAAATACTAGGCCTGAGTTGGTTGAGTATTTAGGCCAAATGCTCGGTAGTTATGCCGGAACTAATCCTATATGGGACCTTGAAAAATCCCAAACGTTCTTAGTTATTTCAGCTAATATGACAGAACAACATAATGTAGCTTCGTTACCTATAAAACAAGCAGTAAAAAATGGATCTGAGCTTATTGTTATTGATCAGCGTGAAACTGAAATGACTAAAATCGCATCTATTTGGCTTCGACCAAAACCAAACACAGAGGCAGTTCTCATAGGATCGATACTTAAGGTTATTATTGACGAGACCTTAGATGACCATAACTTTATAAATGAAAATACATTGCACTCAGATCAGATGCGGAAATCTCTTGTGTCTTATGACATTATTAAGGCAGAAAATATAACTGGAATACCTGCAGATGAAATAAGAAAAACGGCCAGGATTATTGCAAGATCAAAGCCATTTGCGACGCTTTATGGCCTTGAAACTGTTGATTCCACAGTTAGGGCTGATTGTGTAAAGATGATTTTAAATTTATCGATGGCTACAGGCAATATAGGTGTTGAAGGAGGGGGCTTATATCCGTTGCTTAATGGGGCTAATGAACAAGGCGCAAAAGATGCGGGATGTATTCCTGACAAGTTACCTGGGTATGTAGGTTTAGATGATATATCAAAGGTGGCAGAATTTGAAAAAATGGCTGGCTACACAATCCCCAAAACACCAGGATGGTCAGTAGAGGAAGTTGCCGGAGCAATTGAGGCTGGCGAATTAAAGGCTTTGCATGTGATAGGAGACAGTCCGTCATTGATGAATGGTGAGTTAGCTGGACTAGTTAATACGATAGATAAACTGGAATTTTTAGCAGTACATGCCTCGCTGGAGAATGAACTTACTTCTAGGGCTGATATAGTTTTTCCAATGGAAACTTTTGCTGAAACTGAAGGGACATACACTAACATAGAAAGACGGGTACAAATATTAAACCCTGCCATGTCTAAAAAAGGCTATCAAGCTTCAAGCTGGAGTGTTTTAAGTCAAGTGGCAAAGGAATTAAATGTTGGAGGTTTCGATTATTCTACTTCAATGCAAATATTTGATGACCTGAGGAGACATGTAGGACCGTATAAGGGCATTTCATATGAAAAATTACGAAAGGAATCTGGTATTCAATGGCCATGTTCTTATAAAGAATCTAAAGGGACTGCAATTTTATGTGAAGTAGATCAACCTGATTTCAAAAAAATTAAGTTTGCACCTGTTGAATTAAAAACACCTAAAGACTCTATCAATAAGAACGGTGAATTTATTTTGGCTGAGGGAAGGGTTCTTTTACAATCAGGTCGCACATTTGAACTTGTGGAAAATAATAAGAGGAATGAAATATCGCGTGAAGAATTACTTGAAATGCATCCAATGGATGCAAAAAGTCTAAATCTTAAAGATGGAGATCTTGTTGAACTTGAAGGTGATACAGTAAAATTAAAATTGAAGGTTTATGTAAATGGTATACAAGAGGGCTTAGTTTCAACCACTGAGTTATTTGGCTCTTATGCTGGAAGATTAGATTCATCTTCAGCCCCAGACCCTGTATTAAACTCAAAGAACTTGTCTTTAATTCCGGTTACATTAAAACCCGTAGAATAAAAAAGGAAACACATAGAGTTCCATGGACTTTTTGTAAATTGCCTTTTCTGGCATTTTAGTTTAGAGCGTTATAATGTTTTATTTTTTGAAATACTTTGTGAGAATTATTGGTGACAAATATCAAACAATCAGTTACAGATCCTAAAAGAAAAAAAAATTTATTGAATGTCAAGCTCATAAAGAGAGAAGACATCACCAATGATTTATTGAAGATTTGGATAGAAAAACCTAATGGATATACATTCAAACCAGGACAATATTGCACTATTGGAATAAATGGAATTGAAAGAGCATATTCTATAGTTTCAGCTCCTTATGAAAAGAATATTGAACTATTTGTTGAGCTAGTCCCAGAAAATGAAGGAGGTGCTCTAACCCCTTTGATCTGGAAATTAAGCCCTGATGACCCAATTACAATAAGGCCTAGAGCTAAGGGCATATTTGTTTTTAATGATCAATGGCAAAATCATCTTTTACTAGCTACCGTTACCGGCGTGGTGCCGTATGTAAGTTTTATTAGGGATTACATCAAAAAGATTGAAAATCACGAAGTGAAAAATGATCGTCATAAAATGCATGTTTTAATGGGTGCAAGTTATCTGGATGAATTCTCTTATGATGAGGAATTAAAATCGGCTGCATTAAAGTACCCTGACTTAGTGGCCTTTGTTCCAAGCGTTAGTAGGCCAAATGAATCCAAAAATTCAGATTGGTCAGGAACCACAGGTCGAGTTAATATGCTTGTGAGAGATTACGCAAATGATAATAGTTTGTCTCCCAATGACACTTTAATCTATGCTTGTGGACATCCAGGGATGATCGAAGATGTTAAAGAAAAAATGATACCCCTTGGATTCACAATTGATGAAGAGAGATTTTGGAAAGAAGATTAAATCG
>QGNM01000050.1 GCA_003228095.2 Chloroflexota bacterium
ATAAAGGCTACTCCAACCGTGCCTGGGCCTGTATGGACTCCCATTGCGGGAGTTAACTCAGTAATATATTGGTCAACTACAAGCGTGCTCGCGTTCAAAGATTCCACAATCTGATTAGCTTGCTCCAATGCATCCGCATGCATTACACAGGCTTTTATGTCGTTACCAGTAACATTATCGGAAATTAATACGGTCATTGAATCTATAGCATCTAATTCAGATCTATGAACCCCATGCCTAATAATTTTGCCTTGTCTCATTTCAAATAATGGCTTTAAGCCGAGCATATTTGCTCCAAGATATGCAATTCCCGGAACTCTACCACCTTTCCAGAGATAATAAAGGGTGTCCACATATGCTAGCAGTCGAACTTGTTCTGATGCTGCTTTTGCGTATCTCTCAACTTCATCTATGGAGTCTGAATGCATTGCAGCTTTACATGCTTCCATTACAATCAGCCCTTCACCTCCAGCGGCACTTCCAGAATCAAATAGTCTTATATCAATGGGGTTCGTTTGCTCTTCAAGGTAAGTGTCTATTGCAACTTTTGCCGAATTAATCGTTCCGCTGAATTTAGGCGAAACAGTTATAACTAAAATGGATTCGAATTTACTGGAAACACTCACTATTGCTTTATAAAATTGAGCAGGTGAAGGTGCAGATGTAGAAAATGAATGCGAACCAGATTTCAATTTTTTATATATATCAGAAGTTGAAATGTCAATTTGATCTAAGTAAGCAGTTTCATCAATTATTATTGATAAGGGAACAACAGATGGCCTGAGAAAAGGCACGTCGGAAGGAATAGAGGCTGCGCTATCTATGATTATACCCACCTTAGGAGTATTCATGATTTACGACGAATCTGTAACTTCTCCAATGTAGCTTTAGCAATCTGGCTAATAGGTTGATCGAATAGAGCTGGTGACATCAAAACAGCGACTGAAAGTAAAATAGTCTCTGTATTGCCCTTTAGTAACTCTTTGCGATATAGCACTAAATTCTCCATTCTCTTTTAAATCGTTTTGATGATTATAATCCAACAATTTGGATGGCATCGATAAGCCCGATTATACAGATAAAATTAGATTTTAGCTTAATTTGCGTAAAAAACGGATCGGAAATAAATATATATTTTAGTTTTCAATTAAACTAAAATATACAATATTCGAGAGAAGGCATGGAGACTAATAATGTCCTTGAATGATAGACAGATCACAAGGTTCAATCAAATGAATGATTTATTGCCAGATCAACTCAGCCAAAATAGTGAGTTGATTAGTGCCGCTTTGAATTTTTTATCGGAGGCTGGGTATAAGCAGGTAGAGACTCCTATTATTGAAGATTCAGACCTATTTGCACGCAAAGGCGGAGGCGAACTAATGGGGCTTGTTTGCACATTCTTGGACGCACGAGGTCAAAGAGTAAGTCTTAGACCTGAGTTCACTTCATCTATCATCAGGCTATATATAGAACAGAATAATAACCTAAACAATGCAACTAAATGGAGCTATGCTGGGCCAGTATTTAGATATCGAAGTTACGGGAAAATGCTTCTAGAACAGTTCACCCAAGTAGGAGCAGAGATTATTGGAGATCAAGGAATCAACACAGACGCCGACCTGATTTCAACCTCGTATAAAGGTTTACTCAAACTTGGAATAAAAAATCCTAGAATTGTAATTGGAGATGCAAAATCTATTTCCCAATTCTTTGACACATTTGTAATCTCAGGCCCTGCTAAGCAATTCATTAAAAGTAACCTTGGGAATATTAGGGCAGGTAATATTGATCAAAAACAACTAATTGAACGTGCGATAGAGTCTGGACTCGCTAATGGAAAGGGGAGTATGAATAAAATTGATTTCGGAAGCGGTACTCTATCAGAACTAGATACATTGGCAAAAGACCAAATCAATAAACCTCTCGGCAGAAGGACTTCAACTGAGATAATCAGTCGACTAGAGTCAAGGATGTTGGCTGTAAACGATATAAATGAATTCTCTCGGGCTGTAGATTTTGCCTCAAAATTGGTAGCTATAAACGGCGATTCAAATAACTCTCTAGAGTCAGCTGATGAGTTAATTAATATTGCAGGTTTGGACCCTGGATTTTTCCAGCCACTAAAATCTTTGTTGTCTCAATTAGAAGAAAAAAATTTGCCAATCAAAAACCTTAGCTTAGATTTTGGTATGGTTAAGGGCATTTCATATTACACTGGCATGATTTTTGAATTGATCTCTGGAAATGACAGCATCTCTCTCGGCGGTGGAGGAAGATATGACAAGCTTGCATCAAACTTGGGCGGTTCAAATAGTAATGCTCTAGGCTTTGCATACAATATAGACGCAATCAGCGAGGCTATCAAATAATGTTTAATAAAGTTAGGTTAGCGTTGTCATGATACGTTTTGGAATACCCAGCGATGGCGCATTACATAAAGACACAATCAAGTTTTTATCTGATTGTGGGTTAAACATCGTTAGGCCAAACCCGCGCAACTACACAGGGGAAATCGTTGGTGCTCCCGGAGTAATAGTGCATTTTCAAAGGGCGGGAGATATTACATTAATGGTGGAAAATAAAAACCTAGACATAGGAATTGTTGGGTACGATCGATATAAAGAGAGTAGAGATCCACAAATTGACACCAAGGTTTTAATCGACAACTTAGGATTCGGGCAGTGTAAGTTGTCTTTTGCTCTACCACAAGACTGGTTAGATGTATCTAATTTTGCTGATCTTTCTGAGGTTGCAGCTCAACTTAGGGAGCGAGGACTTGAATTAACAATTGCAACAAAATTCCCAAGACTGGTTTCAAGGTTCATGGTCGAAAGAGGCCTCAATTATTTCTCTATAGTTCCAATAAGTGGAACGTTAGAAGCCGCCCCTGCAATGGGCTATGCAGACTTAATAGTAGACATCATCTCTTCCGGCAACACGATCAAGCAAAATAAACTAAAAACCATAAAAGGCGGAGATGTTATTATTTCTCAAGCATGTCTAATTGCAAATCAGTCAACGATCAAAACTAATTCTGGCTTACAAATTGAGTGCGATCTTCTAACAAACGCGATTAATTCATATTTAGAATCTCGCAGTTAAAACCTATATGCCTAACCTGCCGACACATATTGAGCTTGCATGGCAAGCGTCCCTTGAAATTACAGATCCGGTATTGGAAAAAAACCTGGGCCAATATTTTCTTGGCAGCACTGCTCCAGACATCAGAGTGATTACAAAGAAACCGAGATCGAAATATCACTTTGTTAATCTAGACTTCTCTTCTGTCGGAGATGGATTAAAAGCATTTTTTGATGCTTTCCCTCAGCTTTCTGATACAAGTGAATTACCCCCTGAGCAAGTAGCCTTAATAGCCGGATATATAAGTCACTTAGTTGCTGATGAAACCTGGATTACTAAGATGTACAGACCCTATTTCAATGAAAACCAATTATTCAAATCGAAACTAGAGGCTAAACTATTTGATCGCGTGGCTCAATTGACAATGGACAGGGACAGTAAGCCTTTAATTCAGTCTTTAACGGAAACAATATCTGATAAATTCGATGTTTTTAGCATAGGGGAAATTTCATATTCAGAAATGTTAGCGTGGAAAAACTGGGTGACAGAATTTTTTTCAAACGAACAAACCTATAGCTGGGAGCGCTTAAAAAACCAGGCGAATCGGATATCAAAAAATGATCTCTCTAATCCAGTGCATCAATTGTGCAACGAATTCATTAAAAATACTGATCAAGGACTTAAGATGTTATATCAAAATGTTCCTCATGAAACAATTGCGCAGTACAAAAAGGAAGCAAAAACAAATATCATTGAAACTATATCAAGGTATCTCTATTGAAAATAATCAAAGGATTAGAAAAAGCTAAATTAACGATTTCCAAATTCAACGGATTATCGAGTATCAGTGATTCAGACCAAAATGTTGAATTTGAGAAGGTTGTTTCAGAAATAATTGAGAATGTAAAAAGAGAAGGAGACTCAGCTCTTAGACATTATGCTCAATCACTCGACAAAGCTGAACTTAAACAGATTGAAGTAGATTCTGAACTTATAGACAGTTCGCTTGACAAAGTGCCAACAGAGTTGCTAGACGCACTTATGAAGGCATCGGAAAGGATGACTGCCTTTCACAAAAAATCAATGCCGAAAGAGTGGAAAGACCCTGAAGCAGGATACGGGTCAATTGTTCGTGCAGTTGAAAAAGCCGGTCTGTATATACCTGGCGGAACGGCATTGTATCCATCTACCGTTTTGATGTCCGCAATTCCCGCAAAAATAGCTGGGGTGAATGAAGTAATTATGTGCACTCCTTCTAAATCTGGATTACCTCACGAATATATCCTTGCAGCTGCCAAAATCGCAAATGTGGATCGCATATTTAGTTTAGGTGGAGCTCAAGCAATTGCTGCTATGGCATATGGAACCCAAACTGTTCCAAAGGTCGACTTAATCTGTGGACCCGGAAACATATTTGTCACCCTGGCCAAAAAACAAGTCTATGGAGATGTTGGTATTGATGGGATGTATGGACCAACAGAAACAATGATAGTTGCTGATGAAACTGCAGACCCTGAACTATGTATATATGATTTAATAGCGCAGGCCGAGCACGACGAGCTATCCATTCCAACACTGGTTACTAACTCACAAAAATTGGCTGAATCTGTTCAAGAATCATGGAAACCGATAGCTGAGGAAATGGATCGTAAATCTATTATCTGCGCTTCAATGGAAAATAGAGGATCCATAGTTATTGTAAATAGTTTGATTGAAGCAATTGAATTAGTAAACATAGTTGCACCAGAACACGTTAGTTTAGTAACTAAAACCCCTTATGAACTTATTCCTAGCATACGCAATGCGGGTATGATTTTCATTGGAGAGAACTCTCACGAAGTTCTAGGAGATTACACTGCAGGACCAAGTCACATAATGCCAACATCTAATACTGCTCGTTATAGTTCAGGACTTGGAGTACAATCTTTTATCAAGCACATACCTGTGGTCGATTTTGGATATGAAACTGCCATTTCGTTAAACAGTGTCGCCGCAATTATTGCTAGAGCTGAAGGCTTCACTGCTCACGCAAAAGCAGCAGAGGCTAGGAAAAAGTTAAGAAAATGACATATTGTTAGAACTCTATCAATATTAGAAATTGGTAATTATATGAGTGTAATCGAAAGACTAATAAAACCGCATTTAGTTAAGATCAATACGTACAAATCGGTAGATCCGCCAGAACTCTTGGCTGCAAAAGCAGGAATACCTCTTGATACGATAATTAAACTTAACGGTAATGAGAACCCAAAAGAACCTTCTGATCAAATAAAGCAAGCTGTTGCATCAGCAGCGTTTAATATTTATCCTGACCCCTTACAAAGATCAGTAAGGTCTGCTTTATCAAAATATACGGACATGCCTTCCGACTACATTATTGCTAGTGCTGGAAGTGATGAACTTATTGACTTACTATTCCGACTTTTTATTTCAGAAGGAGACAAGATTCTTGATTTTGAACCTACTTTTGCAATGTATGGTTTTTGCGCAAGAGTAGCAGGTGGTTCCGTAACTATGGCTCCACGTGACGACAATTTTGACATCGACATAAAGTCAGCCATAAATGCAATCGATGAAAAAACAAAAATTATATTTCTGAGCTCTCCAAATAATCCAACCGGAAATACGGCAGATAGGGAACAAATCGAAGAACTATTGAAAACCGACTTATTGGTGGTTGTAGATGAAGCTTATTTTGAGTTTTGCAATAAAACAGTAGTTGACTTAATTCCTAAATATCAAAATTTAGTCGTATTGAGAACGATGAGTAAATGGGCAGGTCTGGCGGGGCTAAGGATCGGGTATGGAATTATGAGTCCTGAATTAGTCAACCATATAATCGACATAAAATCTCCGTATAATCTAAGCGTTACGTCTGAAGCAGCTTTAATCGCAGCATTAAATGAAGCTGGTTCACTAATGGCTGAAGTTAAAAAGATAGTACGAGAGAGAGAACGGATGTATAAACTATTACAGAGTATAGATGGAATAGAACTATTCCCATCCGAAGGGAACTTCATTCTCTGCGGCTTCGCTGAAGGGAAAGTCGACGATGTGTATCAAGGACTGGCAAATCAGGGTATTTTCGTAAGAAAATTTGACTCACCACGACTATCTAATCATTTTAGAATATCAGTTGGGAAACCTCATCAAACTGATCGTTTAATTTCGGTAATTAAGGAGTTGGTATAACTTGATAACAAATCGTAGGTCGGAACAAAACAGAGAGACGGCTGAAACAAATATTCAAGTCAAAATGAATATTGACGGCTCTGGAATATATCATATTGATACCGGTAACGGCATGTTCGACCACTTATTAACACACCTTTCAAAACATAGTTTAATTGACCTGACTGTTAAAGCTAAGGGCGATACTGAAATAGGGTGGCATCATTTAGTAGAGGACACTGGCATAGTAATCGGCAAAGCAATGAAAGAATGTGTCGGTGACGGTGCAGGTATAAATAGAATGGGCTATGCCTATGCTCCATTAGATGAAGCCCTTGCTCGCACGGTAGTGGATTTTTCTGGAAGAGGATATTCAGTCTTACAGTTGATGCTGGGAGATACCGACATGGGAGACCTCCCAGCGGATTTAGTTAGACACTTCTTAGAAAGCTTCGCCAGGGAGGCGGGGTGCAATCTTAATGTTGAAGTTTTGTCAGGATTAAATAATCACCACAAAGCTGAAGCAGCATTTAAAAGCATGGCAAAAGCGATTAAAAACGCTGTTAGTATTGACGATCGTCAAGAAGGCAAAATACCGTCTACCAAAGGTACAATCTCAGATTAGATTACCGTGGTTGTTATTGGTCAATAAAAATTTAGCTACTCGGTAAATTTAATTCAAAGCTATATTGCTCAATAATCGGGTTAGCTAATAGCTTTTTACACATTTCTTCTACTTGTTTAGATGCTTCATCAACATCACTGGTAGACAAATTTATCTCTATGTATTTTCCAAATCGAACATTACTAACCATATCGAATCCGAGCGAGTGAAGCCCATTTTGTACAGTAATTCCCTCGGGGTCATTAACTGTTGGCTTTAAAGTTACATGAATCTTGGCTGAAATCAATTTTCTATGGCACCTGCCATTCAGGAGCATTTTCTGAGCTTTCATGCACAGCTATAAATTCTCTGATTCTCATTTCATCAAACTCATCAAATTCATCTAAATAGTTCCAGGCAACTAGCGCAATTTTACTTTCCATAGACGAGTATGGAGAAATTATGATTTTTCTTCCCAGCTTCGTCATGTCTTTTAATTGATTTATAAGTTCCGTACAACTTTCCGGGCAATTATAATGTATTCTAATACCGCCATGTTCTAAATTATGAACAAGTACTTCATCTGGTAATTCTTCTTCATATATACCCCACAATGCTGGAGCTAGTAAGTCTTCATCGTAATTAAATGTAGTGCCCATAGTAGTACTATAATGCCAACCAGAGGTAGCAGGGTAAGAACTGTAAGCAGGGTGTGGTTCATTGTGGTCGATATGGTCTCTACCTTGACTGCTATAAAATTGCCCGGGCCCTCCATCATTGTTATTTGTAGATGTAGAAGAAGAATTTTGAGCAAAAGGTAATCCAGGCAAAAATAAAGAAACTATAAAAGCAATAGCAACTAGTATTATTAAGCCAAAACCTATCGATTTCCACCAATTCTTTTTAAGGGCGCTTCTAGATCTCCTAGCCGCACGTGCCTGAGTTGCTGTAATCCGTTTAGTTTTCTTGGGTTTATTTTCAGATACCATAAAATTTCTTCGTTCCTATAAACAATTTTAAAACTTGATTTTATACGAAATCGCGTAATTATTAACGGATCTTTTGACCCGTTAAACGCTCAAAAGCAAGCAGAAAGCGCTCCCTAGTTTTATCTGTAATCTCTGAAGGCAAGCTTGGAGCCGGAGGTTCATGGTTCCATCCTTGATCATTTAACCAATCTCTTACAAATTGCTTATCAAAATTAGGTAATGACTTGCCCGGTTCATAAAACTCAGCATCCCAAAATCTACTTGAATCAGGAGTAAGGAATTCATCTATTAAAGCTATCCTATTATCTATATAACCGAACTCCATTTTAGTGTCAGCAATGATGATGCCTTTTGCTTCGGCATAGTTTCTTCCATACTCATATAACGAAATTGTGTAATCTTGTAATTCACGAGTTACCTCAACTCCAACCATATCTTCCATCTGCTTAATGGTCATTGGTTCATCATGTCCTTCTTCCGCTTTGGTTGTAGGAGTAAATAAAGGCTCGGGGAATCGATCGCCCTCTTTTAAGTTTGATGGCATTTTAACTCCACCAACCGTACCTTCAACTAAATATTCCTTCCATGCAGAGCCGGTAATGTAACCTCTAACCACGCATTCAACGTCTATCCGGTCAGCTTTACGCACTACCATTGCACGTCTAGCTATTTCACTATCTAAGTTTAAATCTGACCTGTCCATTGCAAATTTTTCAAAATGATTAGGGATTAAATCTTTTGTCAAATTAAACCAAAATATTGAAATCTGTGCTAATACTGCGCCTTTATCTGGAACCCCGTTTGGTAGTACCACATCAAAAGCAGAAATGCGATCCGTAGCTATCATTAAGAAATGATCATCTCCAAGTGAATATGTATCTCGCACTTTCCCTGAATACACAGGATTGGGTAAATCAGTTTTAATTATAGTGGTCATTTTGTTTTAATCTTTCTAAATTTTATTTTTGTTTTATTTAATGCCAGCATTTATGAAAGTTTCATTAATATGTCTAATGTAGTGATTATAATTAAATATCTCTTGCAGCAGATCCGATCCAATGGCATTAACTACTTCAGGCTCTTGTAAAGCTAGATCGTACAGCTCTAAGTTTTCATCCAGGGCTCGTTGAGAGATCCGTTGAACGATTTTATATGCTACTTCTCGTTTCGATCCAGCCTCTACCAAAGATAACAGGAGACGTTGAGAAAATACAACTCCATGGGATCCCTCAAGATTTGATCTCATACGATCAGTGTGAACAGTCATGTTGTTAATTACATGTGTCATCAAGTCAAGTACATAGTCAAGAGCAATGCAGGAATCCGGTAATATCAACCTCTCGTTTGAAGAATGACTAATATCTCTTTCATGCCATAAAGCTACATTTTCCATTGATGTAACCGAGTATCCACGAATTAGTCGAGCCAGGCCACAGATCCTCTCAGTTAATTCTGGATTTCTTTTATGTGGCATTGAGGAAGATCCAGTTTGTCCTACTCCAAAAGGCTCCTCAACCTCTCTAATCTCAGTTCTTTGTAGTCCTCTTATTTCTGTAGAAAATTTTTCAAGGGATCCAGCAATTTGTGCCAAAGTAGTTACAAACTGAGCATGTCTGTCTCTTTGTATAACCTGGTTTGAAAATGGCGCGACTTCTAAACCAAGCAACTTACAAACTGAATTTTCAATTGAAGGAGGAACCGTAGCATGCGTTCCAACAGGCCCAGACAATTTGCCGACTGAAATCATATCCTTTGCATTTACCAATCTGGTTCGATGACGCCTCATTTCATCCCACCATATAGCCAACTTTTGACCAAAAGTAATCGGTTCAGCATGCACGCCATGAGTTCTTCCCATCATTAGCGTGTTTTTATACTTTAAGGCTTTTAAATACAAAACCTCAATTAAACGATCCACCTCCATCAACAATAATTCAGCGGAATCTCTAAGTTGCATGGCAGTTGCTGTATCCCACACATCGGATGTTGTTAATCCGTGATGAATCCATCTGCCTTCTTCCCCTAGATGATCGGTCATAGACTTCAAGAACGCAGTCATCGGGTGCTTAGTTTCTTTTAGAACATCATCCAAAATAGCAATGTCATAAGTTGCTTTACTTAATTTTTCCAAATCTGTTTTAGGTATTAATCCCTCAACACACCATGCTTCACAGGCTGCTTTTTCAATTGATAGCCACCTGTCGTATGACGCCGTTTGGGTCCAAATCGCGCCCATTTTATCTCGTGTATACCGAGGTATCATGATTTATTCTTTAGGCTGTTACGATAAGAGTCATATGCTTCACGTGCCTTCTCGTCATTTAATCCGAGTATCTGCGTGGCCAAATAGGCTGCATTTCTTGCTCCCCATGAACCAATCGCTACGCTAGCGACAGGTATTCCAGGTGGCATCTGAACTATAGCGTACAACGAGTCAACGCCCTTGAGTTCGCTGGATGCTATGGGAACTCCTATTACGGGTAAAGATGTCCAAGAGGCAATCGCACCGGGTAAAGCTGCTGCGCCTCCAGCTCCTGCAATGAACACTTTAATCCCTCTGTCTCTCGCATTTTGGACGTATTGCATCAACTGTTCTGGGTTTCTATGTGCTGATATCACGTGAGTCTCATAATCAACTCCCATTTGATCCAGCACATCCTCGCTTCCCTTCATTACAGGCCTGTCTGATTCACTGCCCATTAATATTGCTACATTAGCCATTTATAGTAGTCCTCACTAAAATTATTATCATTTATTTCTAGTATTTTCCAAAATCCTTAATCGCATCATAGACCGGACCCGATATCTTTCCGGTAAATCATACCTTCAAAATCTATTTGTTCAACATTTTTATAAATTAATTCACGAGCATTTTCAAAACTATCACTCATAGCTGTTACTGCTAAAACTCTTCCACCACTAGTCAATGTTTCATCTCCTAATAAAGAAGTTCCCGCATGAAATATATTTACTAAAGTATCAGTTTGATCTAACCCTTTAATTTTTTTACCTACATTGTATGAGGCCGGATATCCATCAGATGCAACAACCAGTCCAACGCATGGCCTTGGATCCCATTTAATATCAACGCCAGATATTCCTGACATCGCTACGTGTTGCATTACACTCAAGAGATCAGTCTCCATTCTTGGCAATAGTACTTGGGTTTCAGGATCTCCAAATCTACAATTGAATTCTAATACTTTAATCCCATCAGATGTAACAATCAAACCGGCATATAAAACTCCAGTGTATGGATTTCCAATACTTCTCATATAACCTATTACCGGTTCAAATACATTTTTTTTAATTGTGTTTTCGATATCTTTGTTCCAAATCTTTGGAGGGGAGTAGCTGCCCATCCCGCCCGTATTAGGTCCCTTATCACCATCATATGCTCGTTTATAATCCGTAGCCCCAATAATAGGAGATACATTTTCTCCATCTACAAATGAAAACGCACTTATCTCTTGTCCAATTAAAAACTCTTCAATTAAAACTTTTTGGCCGGCCCCACCAAATTTGTTATCAATGAAAATTTCTTTAAGAGTAGCTAGTGTTTCTTCATTGTTTTCGCAAATTATCACGCCTTTACCAGCCGCCAATCCGTCCACTTTAATTACCAATGGAAAATCCCAGTTTGATATGGCATCTTCGGCAGTTTCATACTCTGTGAATACTTGATAATTAGCTGTTGGAACCCCTGATGCGACCATAACTTCTTTAGCATATGCCTTGCTAGTCTCAAGCATTGCAGCTTCTCTAGTAGGTCCAAAAATAGGCAACCCAGCCTCTCTAAAAATATTTACCACACCTAGAGCTAATGGAGCCTCAGGGCCTACGACCGTCAGTCCGATTGCCTGTCTCTGCGCATACTCCAACAACTTTATTGGGTCTTCTAAAGAAATTTGTACATTAGTGCCAACTTCAGCCGTCCCTGCATTGCCAGGAGCTATCAAAAGTTTATCTAAATGAGGGCTTTGAGCTAATTTCCATGCAATCGCATGCTCTCTTCCTCCATTACCAAGCAACAGTACGTTAGTTTTTCCCTTACTCGTCATTAGTTAATAGTTCACTTATTTTTAACTTATTAGTTACCTTCATTCATTATGAATTAGGAGATAGTAATTCCAAGCAATCCCAATCCAGTTCAGAAAGTTTTCCGTTTGTGTTTACTGGTTGAATAGACACATGATTTGCGCCTGCATCGAAGTGTTCGTCAATACGCCTGCGTATATTCTGCTCTGTGCCCCAGGCAAAAGTAGTATCTATGAATTTGTCACTCATATTATCGATATCATCTTCTGATAAACCCATTCTGATCCAATTATTCCTGTAATTGGGCAGATCTTTATATGTGTTCGCAACAGGCTTCGCCAACTCTCTAGCTTTTCGTGGATCTGTCTCTAAGATGACTTTTTGTTCTACACACAACCAAGAATTGTCACCCATAATCTTTCGAGCTATTTCAGTGTGATCAGGGGATGTGAAATAGGGATGAGCTCCATTAGTTTTTTCTGAGGCTAACTCCAACATTTTGGGCCCTAAAGCGGCGATAACTATCGGTGGTTCCTCAGTGGGTTTAGCTCCAGTGTAAGGAGCTTCTTCCATTGCGGCCAAATATCTCTTCATTGTCGATAGCGGAGGTCCGTATTTTAATCCTCTGATGTCTTCAACAATTCTGGAGTGGGATACGCCGATGCCTAGTAAAAACCTGTTATTCGACTGTTCAGCAAGGGATTTTTGAGCCGCTACTGTCACCCCAGGTTCACGATGGTATATATTAGCAATTCCGGTCGCCAAATTTAACGTTTTTGTGTTAGCTAACAACCATGAACTTTGAACGAAAGGACTTTTGCCTATGGTTTCTGGGATCCATAGAGTTGAATACCCTAAATTTTCAATCCGTTTAGCTGCTTTCGCAGATTCCGTCGCAGAAAGTTTGTCAAAAAAGTACCAGACCCCTAATTTACCTATATTCAAATTCAACTCCTAGATATTATTTTGTCTCTTTTCTCGTTAAACAACAATTCTTGTTTTGCAGCGACTCCACCCGAACCACTATATCCACCCAAACTTCCATCGGATCTAATTACCCTATGACAAGGGATTTCTATCGGATAAGGGTTTTTAGCACAAGCATTTGCAACAGCTCTACTTGATTGAGGGTGACCAATTGCTTCAGCAACATCTTTATATGTTCTAGTTTCACCAAACGGTATTTTAGATAACTCTTCCCACACTTTTATCTGAAATTCTGTTCCTACCAAATCCATCATGTTTTCACTTCAATTGGCAGTCAATCATATTGACTACCGATGTTGCCTTAGTTCTAGCTTCTGCAATATCTGATCCAAGGGCTAATGCGACACCCATCCTTCTCTCTCCCTCAACTTGAGGTTTACCAAATAATCTAATTTGTGTGTCTTCTTGCTCCAATGCTTTGTCAAGATTATGAAACGATACAGAATCTGATTTGCCTTTGACTAAGATGACAGCAGACGCAGCAGGACTTCTTAAGTTTATGTTAGGAATGGGCAAATCGAGAATGGCTCGAGTGTGAAGAGCAAATTGGCTTAAATCTTGACTAATAAGAGTAACCATACCTGTATCATGTGGACGGGGACTTACCTCGCTAAAATAAACATCATCACCTTTAATGAATAACTCCACTCCAAAAACGCCTTTGCCTCCCAATTTAGATGTAACTAATTCAGCAATCCTTTGACTTTCTTTAATGGCCCCTTCACTCATTGGCTGAGGTTGCCATGATTCTTGATAATCTCCCTTTTCTTGTCTATGGCCAATAGGCTCACAGAAAGAACAACCGTTAATATGTTGAATAGTTAGTAGTGTGATTTCATAATCGAAATCAATAAAACCTTCCACAATAACTTTGTTCGCTTCTCCGCGAGCTCCACTTTTTGCATATTCCCATGACTTGATCGCATCATTTTTAGAATGCACGGTTGATTGGCCTTTGCCTGAACTCGACATCACTGGCTTCACTATACAAGGAACTCCTATATCGTCTATGGCATCAAAGTATTCTTCTTCAGTTTCAGCAAATCTATATGGAGAAGTTTTAATATTTAATGTCTCAGAAGCCAGCCTTCTAATACCTTCGCGGTCCATAGTTAACCTTACTGCCATAGCGTTCGGG
>QGNM01000051.1 GCA_003228095.2 Chloroflexota bacterium
GAAGTTTTAGATTCTTTAGAGCCATTATTTGATGAAGCGTCTTTGGAATCGGAAGATGTAGCGCTAGGTGTTGTAGTGCTTTTCTTTCCGTAATCGTTTACATACCAACCAGAGCCTTTGAAAACAATAGGCACTAAACTGAATTTTCTTTTAGACGAACTACCGCAAATAGGACAATCGGCTACAGGGTCAGAATCAAAACTCTGTTTTAATTCGAAAGTGTAACTTCCTTCACAGTTTTCGCATATGTAATCGTATCTGGGCAAAAAACCCTCCAGTTTATATTGAGAATGAAAAATTAATTAATTGTCTGCTACTTGGGCAAAAATTCACGGTTCTCTATGTGAATGTAGCATTTTCTGAAAACCACTGTCAATTTGTTATGTTGTCATTATTTTGATTTGGTGGGATGTTGTCGTGCCAATAATCAGTCAACGTTTGAACTGTAATTGACTCCGAAGCACCTATATCAAGAGTTTTGCCTCCGACAACACCTATTTCCATAAATGGAATACCATCTGACTTTACTATAGACATTATATTCGTTTTATTAATTGGAGATAAGGATACTATGATTTGTGACTGTCTTTCTCCAAAGTAAGCAATATCCCATCGGTTATGCGGGCATTCAATCATCTTGAAACCAATGTGACCCAGAATACAACTTTCTGCTATTGCTGACAGTAACCCACCTTCGCTTATGTCATGTGCAGACTTTATTAATCCTTTTGATATCAGTTTCCTACATAGAGCTTGGAGATCATATTCTAAGTCTAAGTCTATAGATGGTTGGCCTTCGACTAACCCATGTATGATTTCAAGAAATTCGCTCCCAGCCAAGCTATTACTGTCATTATCAAATTTGTCAGACCCTAATAGAAACACAAGATCATTTTCTGTTGCAAACGCAGATCCGGTAACTTTGTCGATATCTTTAATAAGTCCAAGAGCACCAATAACAGGTGTAGGGTAGATCGATTGCCCGTACGACTCGTTATATAAACTAACATTTCCGCTTACAATAGGAACATTAAATTTCCTTGCAGCACGGCCGATACCTTTGACAGATCGATTGAGTTGAAACGCTACATCGTTAGTTTCAGGGTTTCCAAAATTAAGACAATCCGTTAGAGCTAAAGGGATAGCTCCAGTACAGGATATGTTTCGACATGCTTCAGCAACCGCAATAGCTCCTCCAATCTCAGGATCCAAAAAACATAGCCTCCCATTCCCATCAATTGATGTAGCGATACCTCTAGTAGAATTTTTCAACCGTAGAACCGCTGCATCACCTTGGCCAGGCTCAATAACTGTGTTGGTTTGTACATGATGATCATATTGTTCGTACACCCACTTTTTGCTGCTTACGTTATGAGAACTCAGCAATTTTAATAATGTGTCTACAGCTCTAGATTTGGGAACTGATAATTTTGACAGATCAGATGACTGTAGTGAGCTCAGCCAATCTGGCTTTGTTCCATCTACTGTGTACAGAGGAGGGTTAGTAAGAAGTTCCACTGGAATATCAGCTTGTATTTCACCGGCACTTTTAATAATCACGTTCCTTGTATCAGTTACAATACCAATTTTAGTTGCATCTAACCCCCATTTCAAAAAAATATCTTTTACTTGTGCCACTTGATTTGGGGTAGCTATAACTAACATACGCTCTTGTGATTCAGAGAGCATTATTTCATAGGGAGACAACGTTTTTTCTCGCAATGGGACACTATCAATATCAATTTCCAATCCAGTTTTGCTTTTTGAAGCGCATTCCACTGAAGCGCTTGTTAGGCCTGCTGCGCCTAAATCCTGTAAACCAACATAAGCTCCAGTTTGCACTAACTCTAAACAAGCTTCAATCAATACTTTCTCTAGGAAAGGATTTCCGACTTGTACTGTAGGTCTAAGCTCTTCACGACCTTCTTCAAAAGTTTGGGAGGCCAATCCAGATGCTCCGTGTATTCCATCTTTGCCGGTATCTGCACCTACCAATAGCAGAACATTACCAGGGTCACCAGTTATCGCTCGAGCCATATATTTTGGATCAACGAGACCAATACACATTGCGTTAACAAGTGGGTTGCCAGAATATGTTTTGGAAAACCCTATTTCTCCACCTACGTCTGGCACTCCTATGCAGTTTCCATAGGCTGAAATACCGGAAACCACACCTTTAAATATCCTATTACTGTATTGCTCAGTTAATGGACCAAACCTTAATGAGTTTAGTAGAGCTATTGGACGGGCGCCCATTGCAAGTATGTCCCTGACTATGCCTCCAACGCCAGTTGCAGCTCCTTCATAAGGTTCAATGGCAGAAGGATGATTGTGAGACTCTACTTTCATTACAACTGCAATGCCACCTAAATCGATAACTCCGGCGTTTTCAACCCCAGGTTCAACTAATAATCTGTCACTTTCACTAGGTAACGTTTTTATTAGTAATTTGGAGTGTTTATAACCACAATGTTCAGACCACAGTGACCCAAATAAACCCAACTCTAAATTATTCGGTTCTCGACCTAATTGTTTTACTATGAGTTGGTATTCTGATTTAGATAACGCAAGCTCATTTAATTGTTTGTCTGTGATATTCATTTTTAACTAATACTAACCAATACTAATCAATGTTATGCCGGTGATTACTAATAACGCTCCAGAAAGTGTTTTCCAAGTTATTCGATCTAATCTCCTTATGAAAACCCAGGCAAGTATTATAGATACTAACGGATAAGCTCCTACTATCGGCGCTGACATAACCAAAGGTAGCTTAACCATTGAAAGAAACCAAAATGTTACGCCTATTGATGCTGATATTCCAGTAAAAATTACTGGAATCCACGCTTTTGATGGGCTAGATCGAAAATCAAACATCAAATCTTTATAAAATAATGCAAAAACTAATATTGCACCAAATAGTAATGAAAAAGCGGTAGCAGTTACAGGTCCTGTATAGTTAGTTATAACATGTTTGCTGACTATTGCACCCGAACCGTACCCAAGTGCCGAAATTAAAGCAGCAGTAATACCGATCAAGCGATTGTCAAATTGTGCAGATATACGACTGCTAACTCTGTTTAATAAATTGTTTTTAATCGTCCTCATCTATCTTACATCACCCTCTTAATTGTTGGCATCGAGCTTGTTGTCAGTCTTAACAGAGGACATGTCGGTAAGAATTAAAAATATACCGAGCAAGATTAGAAGAGAACCTGTAAGAATAATAATTGTTAATTTTTCACCGGTAAGCCATACTGCAAGACCCGTTGTAATTAAAGGTGCAATTCCTATTACACTGGATGCACGAGATGCTCCTGCATATTTAACGCTGATGAAGTTGAACAGTCGTCCAATAGGATATGACAGAACTGCATTCAATAATATAAATAGCAAAGCAACAATTGAAATTGAATTGACTTGATCTAATTCTACAATGAACGCTACTATGAAAACTAAGATACTGCCAACCACAAGTGAAATAATTGTGATGCTCGTAGGCTTCACATACTGCATGCCTGATTGTGCCAGTACTGCAGTTGCTCCAAAACCTATCGTGGATATTATTGCCAGGCTTACACCGTCTAAGTAACTCAAAAAAATCCTATTTGTCTGTGGAGTTAATAATAGATTGAAATATACTTAGTCCATCGGATGAGCCAAGAATATCTTCACAGGCTTTTTCTGGGTGGGGCATCATTCCTAAAACGTTTCTATTCGAGTTAATTATTCCTGCGATATTGTTGACTGATCCATTTGGATTAGATTCTTTTGTGACATCTCCGTTAGGTTCACAGTATCTGAATACTATTTGGTCGTCCCGTTCTAATTCCTTCAATGTATCTTCACTGACATAATATTGGCCCTCACCATGTGATATTGGAACGCGGAGAGGGTTTAAGGTAGTTATGGATTTAGTGAAAGGAGTTGAGGCGGTCTCAATCTTTAAATTTACCCATTCGCACCGAAATTTAAGGTGGTCGTTTCTCATTAATACGCCAGGTAGTAGTCCAGCTTCACATAACACTTGGAATCCATTACATATTCCAATTACAAGACCACCGTTGTTGGCAAAATCGGTAATAGACTTCATTACGGGAGCAAATCTTGCTATTGCCCCGGCTCTTAAATAATCCCCATACGAGAAACCTCCTGGGATTACAATGCATTCGTATTTACTTAGATCAGTTTCTTGATGCCAGATGTATTCTGTTGACTGGTTGAGTACATCTCGTAACACGTGCATGCAATCTTTATCACTCCATGTGCCAGGGAAAACCACTATTCCTGTTCTCAATTGATGTCTCCGTGAGAATTAAGTTTTTGGACTGCCAGACTTATAGACTCCACAGTTTTATCCTTGCCAATTATTTCAAGGCTTTCAAATAAAGGCGGAGATACTCTTTGCCCTGTGGCAGCTATCCTCAGGGTACCAAACAGTTGCCCCGGTTTTATACTTAATTTATCTGCCAATAATCGTAAATTATCTTCAATGTTATTAGCATTGAATGGGTTTATTTCATTTATAACTGGCAAAACTTCATTTAATGCGTAAAGAGTAGATTTATAATCCATCTTTTTCTGAATCAGCATTTCTGGATCATATGAAAGTGTCTCCGAGAACAAGAAATTGATCATAGGCGCTGCTTCTTCCAACGTTTTTATCCTGTCTTTTATTAGTGGGACCACAGCTTCTAGTTTGGAAGTTGTCGGTTCAATGTCGAATGTACTTACCGGGAAATCGGTCCAATATTTTTTGAGATTTCCGATAAGTTTGGACTGCTCGAATTCTCTAATATAATGCCCATTCATCCACTCAAGTTTTTTGTTATCAAATATAGCGGAAGACTTTGATACGCGTTCAATAGAAAAAAACTCAATTAATTCTTTCACCGTAAATATCTCAGTTTTGTCGTCGAGTGACCAACCTAGTAGACACAGAAAGTTCAACATAGCAGAGGCTAGATAACCTTTTGACCTGAATTCCTTTATTGAAGTAGCTCCATGTCGTTTACTTAATTTTGTTCGGTCAGGAGCCAATATTATTGGCACATGAGCGAATATTGGAGGATCAAATCCGAGTGCGTTGTACAAGTTAATGTGCCTAGGCAATGAAGGTAGCCATTCTTCCGCTCTAATTACATGGGAGATTTTCATGGCATGATCATCAACAACATTTGCAAGGTGGTACGTAGGAAACCCATCTGACTTTAAAATGACAAAATCATCGATCAGTGCATTTTCAAATTTAATGGTTCCTCGGATTGTGTCTGATACTTCAGTCACGCCTGACTTAGGCATGGCAAATCTTACAACCTGGCTTTTCAATTCAGCAGGTAGTTGGTTTATGTTTTTAGTCCTGCAATGTCCGTCATAACCAGGGGGTTTGCTAGATTTAATTTGAGTTTTGCGTAGCTTATCTAACCTTTCAGTGCTACATGAGCAATAATAGGCTTGATTAGAGTCTATTAGGGTTTCTACAGCCTTTGAGTAGATACCTTGTTTTTGCCTTTCCGATTGGATATATGGTCCGTATTCGCCACCTTTGTCAGGTCCTTCGTCCCAATCAACACCAAGCCAACTTAGTGATTGAAGAATTGAATCGGTAGCACCTTCAACTGATCTGGCTTGATCCGTATCTTCAACTCTGATGATGAAAGATCCGTTGTTATTTCGAGCAAATAACCATGCGAATACTGCAGTACGAATGTTTCCTACATGAGGTTCTCCTGTAGGACTGGGTGCAAATCGGGTGCGCATATTTATTGAATTCATAGGTATTTAGTATCTTCCATGTCGTGTGAAGATTTCAACCTATCTACTATATATTGACTTAGTTGGATCGGGAGATCGGATTTTAAACTTAATGGTTCTCCACTTTCTGGATGAGTAAAACTGATCGATGAAGCATGTAGAAAATGTCTATTTAACTCAGGATCAACTTTTCCATACATACTATCTCCAACTACAGGGTGTCCAATTGACTTTAAATGCACTCTAATTTGATGAGTTCTACCTGTTCTAGGAGATACTTTTAAAAGGCTATGTGATTTATATGTGTCAACTATTTCATATTGTGTTAATGCCGATTTGCCAGTGGATACTATATCCATTTGTTGTCGATTAAATGGGCTGCGACCTATTGGGGCATCTATTATGGCTTGACTGTTCTCAGGAATTCCATTTACCAAAGCGTAATAGCTTTTTTGTATTGTGCGGTCGGCAAATTGTTCACTTATTTTCCTGTGAGCCAGTTCATTTTTAGCGGTTATGAGCAAGCCTGATGTGTCCATGTCTAAGCGGTGTATAATGCCTGGCCTTGAGTTTGCACCAATGTTTGATACGCCTGGGTTATGGTTTATTAGGGCATTGGCTATGGTTTGATTTTGATGGCCCGGTGCTGGATGTACGGCGATTCCGGCAGGTTTATCGATTACTAAAATACAATTATCTTCGTATATTATGTCTAGTTCTAATTGCCAAGGTGTTAAATTTGAAGGGACATCATCAGGTAGTTCGATTTCTATGGATTCACCCAGATTAACTTTGTGTGAAGGATTAACTTTTTTATTATTTATTAAAACTAAAGAGTCTTGAATAAGTTTTACGACTTTAGTGCGAGACAGATTATCGATTTTCTCAGTCACATACTTATCTAGCCTAGTACCTTGTTCAGTGTCTGAGACATGTAATTTATAATGCTTGCTCAATATAATGATCAGTTATTACTTAAAGAGGGTTCAATCTCTTTGTTGTTGCTGGGTTTACCTGGGCTAGGAAAAACTACTGTTACCAGCAGCAACAAGAATATTCCGCAGGTTATAGCCGAGTCTGCTATGTTGAATATTGGCCATAACCCTACATCAATGAAGTCTGTGACTTTTCCCATAAACGCCCTGTCAATGAAATTCCCTACTGCTCCACCCAAAAGTAAAGCTATTGCAACACGTAGCCAAACACTTATGTTTTTCTGTGTTTTATAAAAATAAATAAGACATACTATAGCTATTACTGAAGCTACACTTAAAATTACTGGTATGTTCGGAAACAAACCAAATATAGTTCCTGAATTTGTATAGTAGGTTAACCTGAAAAATCCCGTCTCAGGAATAGACTGTCCGTAGTTTAGATTTTCTCTTATAAGATATTTTGTTAATTGGTCGGCACCAACAATTAATAAAGTTACAACAAACAGCATCCAGTCTTTATAAATAGGGATCCTCGAAGGTTCAGTGATATTGTTAGATTTTATGTTGTCGGACATGATTCAATTAAGCTTGTGTGGTTTTTTTAATTTATTACGATATTGTACTATTCTTGTGGAGCCGTAGATTGCATATAAGTCTGACCCAAATGAGTTACTTTTTGACTGATTTACTTATTGCGTCAGAAAATGCTGAAATAATTTCGTGGTTAGGTCTCTTAAGTATAGTTGCATTGACGTGCAGATATATTTCATTACTTGGTTCAGTATAAACGAATATCCTAACCGATTTAAGATTCCTAATGAAAGAATCAACGCAAATACCCTCAGACAATATAAGCCTGAATATGTTTGATCCATGTTCGAAGCTCTGTATTTCTATGTGCTCTAATTCATTCAAGGAGGGAAAAAGTTGAAGTGCTTTATTTATTGATTCAGGAAATTCATGTTCAAATCTTTCTAGGCCATTCAAAGCTAGAGCAGCAATAAGAGAAACATTTGCTAGTCCTCCTCCAAACATTCTTCGTTCATGGTACATGCCTTCTATAAAATCTTTTTCACCAGCTAAAATACTACCAAAAGGTGTTCCTAAATATTTATATAGAGACACGTATACTGAGTCAAACAAGGAAGCATATTCTTCTACTGATCTGCCTGTGACAGCTGCCTGCATAAATATTCGTGCTCCGTCAAGATGGCAAGGGATTTTATTAGTTTTACAAAACTTGGTTAATTCCACTAAGTGTTCCCAGGGCACAACTTGTCCGTGTTGTCTTCTTACCGGAGTCTCAATAGAAACTACAGATATAGGGTTTAGTACGCGCCCCGTAACTGATGTTATGTAAGCTTTATTTAATTCATTAGCATCAAAATAAACTCTATTTTGTGCTAGTGGGACAAGATTTATCCCACTTAACCTTTGGATAGAATCACCGGTGTCATTGAAGATATGACTTTGTTCTTGAACAACAGCTCTTCCTTGGGTAGCAGCGTGTTTTCTAATAGCTAGATGATTTGCTAACGTGCCAGACGGTATGAATATTGCTGCTTGTTTACCTAGCCTAGAAGCCATTTCCGTTTCTAATTGACTAACTATACCTCCTAAAGAGAAGTCGTCATCTTCTATTTGGTTTTTATTAGCAAATTCATTCAGTCTCAGTAAAAGATTATTCGTAGTCCTGGGTTCGCCATCTCCACGAAATACTACTGAATCGTTGTCTTCGAATTTTTTTATATTCGTCACTTCGAAACCTTTCTTATTCAAAATGTATTTGAGAAATTAATTTTAGCAATTCCAGTTTTCCAAGAACATGCATCCAATTTATAATTCTATATACTATGTTAAAACGAAAGATAATTAATGTATTTTGAATGTGTAAATTGTAATACTTGTATTGAAGCAAACATTTTCATATCCGTTTGTGCTGATTGCAGTTACCCATTAACAATTAGGCAAAACGATACTTCTACGTTATTGAGAGATTCACAAATAGTGACTTTAGGTGAAGGTGGCTCTAAGATTATTCAACTATCTAAATTTGCCAGATTAGTTGGCGTATCAAAAGTCCACGCTAAGCTCGAGAATTGCAACCCAACAGGTTCATTTAAAGACAGAGGCAGCGCTATGATGATTGGAGCGATAAAATCCGCAGGGATTAAAAATATAGTCGAAGACTCTTCAGGAAATGCCGGTGCCTCAGTTGCAGCTTATTCAGCCTCCGCCGGAATACAAGCCGATATCTTTGTTCCTGAAAATGCCCCTAAAGCAAAAATTGACCAAATATCCGTTTATGGTGCAACGGTCCATAGAGTACCTGGTCATAGGGACAACTCAGAAAAACAGGCTAAACAATTTGTGTCAGAAAATCAATTCCTATATGCTTCTCACAATACTAGTCCTTACTTTTTAGAAGGAACTAAATCCTTCGCAAGGGAAGTCGTTGATGAGCTTCATTCCAAGATGCCTGACCACATCGTCATGCCGGTCGGCAACGGTTCGTTGTTGATATCAACTTATCTAGCGCTTAAGGAACTTTGGGTTACAGGTAAGATAGGCATCCTTCCTAAGCTTTATGCAATACAGTCCGATGTTATTAAGCCGATTGTAAGTGAGTTGCATAACATTGAATGGACGTTCAACCCAAAGCAAATCACATGTGCTGATGGGATAGCATCCAGTAACCCACCCAGGATGAAACAAATTTTGCAGGCAATAAAAGAGTCCAAAGGCGATTCAATCAGTGTTAGCGAAGACTCAATACAGAGGTATCGTAAGGTTTTGGCTCAATCAGAGGGGATATTTATGGAGCCAACTTCCGCCGCGCCCTTTGCTGGGCTCGAAACTCTTGTTGAAAAAGGGACAATAGATGGACGAGATTCTGTTTTAATTCCTGTCACTGGGAGCGGGTTAAAATCTCCGACTTGATTTTACCGGTGATCCCGAAAAACCTTCCTGAAACCTTCGATGCTGCCTTTTAACGTGTGGTCGTCCACACAGTATGATATTCGAAAATATCCAGGTGAGCCGAATCCTGATCCAGGCACTACTAAAACATTGTTTTCTCTAAGTTTGCTTACGTAGGCAAGGTCATCTTCGATTGGTGATTTCGGAAACATATAGAACGCGCCTTGTGGTTTTATTACTTCGTAACCAATCTCTGTAAGATTTTCCCATAGGAAATCTCTGTTTATTTTATATTGTTCAATGTTTACTGTTTCACTTTGTAAATGGGTGATTAGATGTTGCATCAGTGCAGGTGCATTAACAAACCCTAGAACTCGATTGCTGAATGTTAGGCCGTCGATTATTTCGGTTTTATTTTCGTTATTCGGATTAACCGCAACATAACCGATTCTTTCACCAGCTAAACCTAAATCTTTAGAGTGAGATGTGGCTACAATAGTGTTGGGGTGCGACGAGAAGATATGGTTGTAACTAGTATCGTCGTATATGATTTTTCTGTAAGGTTCATCACTAACAATAAAAATATCTCTTCCATATTTCAATTCAAGATTTTTAATTATTATCCCTAGTTCATCCAATACGGTTTTTGGATAGACTACTCCGGAAGGATTGTTCGGGGAATTCACGATCACCATCTTTGTTTTCTCGTTTACAACATCATCAAGCATAGACAGATTCGGCATAAAATTGCTGTCATGATCTAGTACAACACATTTACCTCCATGGTTATCAGCGTAGAAAAAGTATTCAGCAAAGTATGGAGCCAAAACGATAATTTCATCCCCAGGATCTAAAAGGGTTTTTATTATGATGTTAAGAGCCCCTCCTGCTCCACATGTCATTACGATATCGTCTTTTGTGAATCTTAAACCAATTTCCGTACTAAGATTTTTAGCAACAGCTGATCTTGTCTCTGGTAGGCCCGCATTTGGCATGTATCGATGTAAGCCAGCGGTAGGTTTTTCAATATATTCTTTTAATAACTGAGTAAATTTAGATGGAGGTTCAAATATTGGGTTGCCTAAGGAAAGGTCATAGACTTTATCTGCGCCAATCTTAGATTTCAACAAGATGCCTTCTTCAAACATCTTCCTAATCCAGGATCCTTGTTCCATCGATTTTTTTAATTTTTTAGATATGGTCATGGTTTACCTGCTAGTTATTCAAGTATTGTATTATCTTCTACATGCCATTTAAAACAACATTTATTATTAAAGGGTTATTTATATATAGGTTCGATCTGTATAAATGTATTAAGTTTTGTGTTATCAATACTTAATATGAACAACGCAAATAGGTATATAGATAAATCCATATTAGGTATATTCGCTCACCCAGATGATGAAACTTCTTCAGCAGGCTGCACGTTTACAAAATTTGCTCAAATGGGTGCAAATGTAACTGTTATTACAGCGACAAGAGGAGAGCTGGGCACTTTAGGGACTGGAGATTTATCTGTAAGCAGGAAAGAATTACCGGCAGTACGGGAACGTGAACTGAGCAAGGTGCTGTCATTGTTTGGAGCAAACCCCCCAATATTGCTTGGATATAAAGATCAGGAAGTAGAATTGGAAAAAACGGAAGTCATTTCAGGAAGACTAAGAGATCATATGGAACTTATTCAACCTGATGTAGTAATCACTTTTGGCCCTCAAGGCATATCTAGGCATTCTGATCATATTGCGATACATCGAGCGGCCCTTAGTGCATTCAATTCATATGAGCAAGACACTGATAAAAAAGTTAGCTTGCTATATGTTGCAATACCGGAATTAGTAGCCAAGGAATTTGATCTAGATATAGATGGACCTGAAACACAACCTAACGTGTTTGTCTCAACACACGAATATATTGATGTAAAAGTTAAAGCATTACGGACCTATAGGTCTCAAGAAGACGCGCAAGAGTTTGCGGAATGGCTTGAAAATAGTAGTGAGTATTATGAGTCTTTCAAGATCGTTGATGTTGACGAAGATGCAGTTATAACTTTTGAGAACTTGTTAGAAGACTGACAACAGAAACAAAATAGACTGCTAAAACGGATATACTATAAGTCGCGAGCTGAAATATAGTAATCTATTAATTCCTTATTGTTCAGTTTGCAAAAGTACCGGGGCCCGTAGCTCAGCGGTCAGAGCGGTCGGCTCATAACCGATTGGTCGCAGGTTCGATCCCTGCCGGGCCCACAACTAATACCCAATATTCCAGCCCTGCGTTTTAGTGTAAAGATAGTACGACTTGGGGGTTAAAAATGAACTTTATCAAAATTTTAATAATGGCTAGTTTAATTCTCTGCTTGTCATTAACAAGTATTTCGTGCGGTGGTTCAGACAGTTCTAACGATGGAGTCATAACTATCGATACTCCTACTCCAGAGGTAATTGATACCGACTTGACATCAGATAATTCTGATGAACGTATCAAAACTGATGAGGAAATAACTACCGAATTCACGACATGTTTGCGTGGCTACGGTTTTGATGTAAGTGACCCGACTTTAAATGCTGATGGAACCGTTGATCTGGAAGGGTTAAGAGTCAGCATTATGTCTGACCCAAACTTCGACATAAATAGCGAGAAAACAGGACAGGCATTGCAAGAATGTCTCGGCTTATTGGAAGATGCAACTTTTGCAACTGCACCTACTCAGGAAGACCAAATAGAACTCCAGGATAATTTATTGGAATTTGCAGAGTGTATTAGAGAAAATGGTATAGATATTCCTGATCCGGAATTTTCTAATGATCCGCGGGTAGTCATGCGATCGATGTTCGAAAACATAACAATAACGCCTAAAGTTGAAAAAGTTATGGAATCATGCAGCGGTATTATTTTTGGACAAGAGCGGCAAGCGCCTAGAACGGGAAGTCGCGACTAATATAAAAACAAACTTATACCTGTGCTATGGAATTAGGGGTAATAAAGCAAAATGACGAAGAGAATATCAATACTTGTATTAGCCGTTGTGATTGTTGTTATTATCGTTCTTGTTGTACTTATATCTACTCAGGGTATATTCAACTTAAGCGGAGGTAAAGAAAAATCAGACGATCAAATCATTTCTACCGTTTTGATTGAACGAAGAGACTTAAGGACCTTTGAAAAAATAGATGGGGTTCTGGAATATGGATCCGAAGTCCAGGTGTTACCGAGCAGTAATGGAGTGCTGACACATATTATTTCTGAGGGTGCGGATGTATTTCGTGGAACCGTGTTATTTAAATACTATAAGTCAGTTACCGATTCGGAAATATTAACTGTTAATAATCAATTCGCCTCTGCAGACAGCGGGGTAGCCCAAGCTAAAGCGGCATTAGAGCTGCTAACTTTCGGTCCTACTGATGCCCAGGTTGCCTCTGCAGACAGCGGGGTAGCCCAAGCTGAAGCGGCATTAGAGTCGCTAATTTCAGGCCCTACTGATTCCCAGGTCGCCTCTGCGAACAGCGGAGTGGCGCAGGCTGAAGCCGCATTAGAGTTGCTGACTTCAGGTCCTACTGAATCGCAAATCGCATCAGCAGACAGTGCAGTAAGCTCTGCAGAATCTAGTTTAGATTTACTGACTTCAAGCCCTACTGAGTCGCAAATCGCATCAGCAGACAGTGCAGTAGCTCAAACTGAAGCGGCGCTAGTTAATTCTCAGGCGTTAGTGGACACACAATGGGTAACTTTTAGAATTGCACGCCAGGCCTATTGTGATTTATCTGGTAAGTTAGGTTCATCTGTTTGGACCGCTGAGGTTTACAAGTCTGTCTGTCCTGATACGGAAAAGATAATGACCGTAACAGCTGCTGAATTTCTATTAGACAGTATGTTTGACGAGACTCTACTTATAACTAATAGCAACGACCTATTAGTTACCTATGAAAATCATAAAAAGGGGGTAGAGACTGAGGTATCTTCAACAAAAGCCTTGGAATCAGCAAGGGCGCAGCGATCGGCATTAGATGACGCCCCAAGGATAGCTGACCTTAATAAAGCAAATAAAGCTTTGGAGTCAGCAAGGGCACAGCGATCGGCATTAGATGATGCCCCAACGACAGCTGATCTTAATAAAGCAGATAAAGCTTTGGAGTCAGCAAGGGCACAGCGATTGGCATTAGATGATGCCCCAACGACAGCTGATCTTAATAAAGCAGA
>QGNM01000052.1 GCA_003228095.2 Chloroflexota bacterium
AGGTTAAGGCTATTCCGTTCTATGTCAATACTTGGCTAGAACGCTAGACTTAGTTAACTAGTTAAATAGATAGGGCCCGCGGATATAAACCCGTGGGCCCTATTTTTTATTATTGGATATATTAAATTTTCTAACTATACATCTAATATATGAATTTGAATCCCGATTATCATGATAAACTGACTTATATAGATGGAAGGAAATCCAATGTGTTTTTATGATTAACCTTTACTATGTCTGTCATGAAATAAGTAAATGTAGACCTGTAATACTGCTTATTGTTTTATCATTAACGATACTAACAATAAATTGCAGCTCGAATATTAATGAACCTGATGATATTAAAAAGTCTCCTATTGGGGATCAACCAACTCTTGGTCAACATATAAGTCAACTTTCTATTGACAATGGAAATGTGGAACTTGATAGTTTAATTGACCATGGATCATTACTTTTTAGTGCTCAATTTAATTCTTTAGATGGCGCAGGCAGACCAGAGACCACTGGTGTAGGAGATAGCCCTTTCCGTAGCCCAAGGCTTATCCCCGATAACTTTAACCGTATCTCTGGGCCAGATGCTAATGCTTGTGTAGCCTGCCATAATGTCCCTTTAGTAGGCGGTGGAGGAGATAATGTTACCAACGTATTTGTAGATGCCGAAGTTCATCCATTCGTTAATTTTGACGGCGGAGAAGGCGATGGGTTTGATAAAACTTTAACTTTAAAAACTGTCGGGGTAGAAAGGAATTCTGTAGGAATATTTGGAGCGGGCTTTATTGAAATGTTAGCTCGTGAAATGACATTTGATTTACATAAAATTAGAGATGATGCAGTTAATAAGGCTAGAGAATCCGGATCTGAGATTGAAGCTTCGCTTATAACGAAAGACGTTGATTTTGGCAGGATTATTGCTCGGCCAGACGGGACAATAAATATATCATTCATTGACGGTGTAGATGATGATCTGATTATAAAACCTTTTCAACAAAAAGGCGTGATTGTTTCATTAAGAGAATTTGCTGTTAAGGCTACTAATAATCATCATGGAATGCAGGCTTCTGAAAGATTTAGAGATGGAGTTGATGCTGATGGGGACGGCATGGCAGACGAGTTAACTAGGGGAGACATCACAGCTTTAGTTGTATTCATGGCAACATTGCCTGCGCCTGGAAGCATAATGTCTGCTGATCCTTATGTTAGGGCTGCTTCAATAACCGGAGAGACTATTTTCAATGAAATCGGATGTAACACATGCCACAAGCCATATTTAAGGCTGGATAACCCGATCTTTACTGAGCCTAATCCATTTAATCCAGCTGGCAAGCTAAAGTTATCAGATGTTTCCGCTCCTTTTGCGATCGATCTGATGAAAGAAGGTCCTGGGCCATTCTTAAATCCAGACGCTACAGGAGGGGTGCTTGTTCCAGCCTTTACTGATTTAAAGCGACACGATATGGGGCCAGCCTTGGATACTGATGAAATCCGACAAAAACGACAAATCCCTGGCGGTGATCAAGAAGGTATTCTAACGGAAGAATGGCTGACCAGAAAACTCTGGGGCGTAGCCTCAGAGCCACCATTTTTACATCATGGCAGAGCAACCCTTATTTCTGAAGCCATATTACTTCACGGAGGTGAGGCGGAAGAACAAAGATTAGCCTTCCAAAACCTGTCTAAGTACGATCAGGCGGCAGTAGTTGAGTTTATAAAGACACTTCAGATTTTGCCAGAGGACGCTAACAGTACAATTATTGACCCAGGTAGTTCTAGTAAAAAGCTTAAAAAAGCAGGTAGTGTTACATTGTCCATCATAGGTGGGATTCTTGGCGGGATTTTTTTAGTCGTTACAATTACTGTTGGCTTAATCTTATATAGGAACCCCGCTAGAAAGATTTAAAGTATATTGTTTTCAATTCGATTCAGTTTAATCTCGATTTCTCTATTGTTTATTTTGCTTTGGTTAAATATCTCTTGTAAAAAAGATGATAGGCAAGATGTTTATATACAACCTACATTTACCACAGGATTAGAGAGTAATTCCCTGGAACCAGGCTCCAACGCAAAACAGCAGAACAGTGATATGAATTACGAAATCGATTTGGCGCCCGTAGAACCTTTTGTAGAATCCTCATCAGAAATTTTGAGTGAAGGTAATGAAAATTGGAACGATAGGCCGGGAGTTGCTGTGTTTGATTTTGACCAGGATGGAGATTTGGATTTATATATCACTCAAAAGGCTAATCATAGTAATCGATTGTACATGAATGATGGAGAAGGAATTTTTACAGACGTAGCTAAGCTAGCCGGTGTGGAGTTGATTTCTAGCCATAGCACGGGAGTGATTACATGTGACCTAAACAATGACGGGATGCAAGAGTTATATGTTGGTGCATGGGGAGATCCGGAAGACCAACTGGATTTTAGGTCACCTTCAGATATCCAAGGTAATACAGACACTTTATTTTTAAATAAAGGTGAAGGTAAATTTGTGGATATTTCAGACCAAGCTTTTGGAGGGAGTCGTAATGTCAGGTCAGCAACATCTATTTCATGCGCAGATATCAATAATGATGGTTGGTTGGATCTATATGTTGCAAATGTTGGAGCTCATGATTTTAGAACCTTTAATAGTCCTAGTCATCCAGGACATGCAAACCTTTTATATTTAAATAATCAGAACTTAACCTTTACTGAAATAGCGAGTGAAATAGGATTAGCTGGGAGTCAAATAAGAATGAGATCGACTTCTGGAGAGCCGATATTGTTTAAAGATACGAAAACAGGAAAAACATATGAAGGATGGGATCCCCTACGAGTTGATAGGTTGGGCAATCAAGTAGGAGAACCGGTACAACAGACCCATGCTACTTTGTTTTTTGATTTTGATGACGATTTAGACGTTGATTTATTTATAGCTGATGATGGAGACACGTTAAAAATATTTAAAAACGATTCTAGTAAAGACAGTCTAAAATTCACTGAAGTTGGGGAAGCTTTAGGCATAGATTATTCTGGTGCATGGATGGGTTTCGCTCTAGGAGATTACGATGGTGATGTTGACCTTGATGTTTTTGTAACTAATATTGGCTCACACGCTATGTTGAGAAAACCACAAGATAATCCAACGGGTTCTTGTGAGTATCATCAAAGGTTTCGCTGGGGAACGTGCGCAAATTTTATGTTGCGTAATGATGGTATTGGTGAAATAGATGGCATAGGTCGATCAGGGATATTTGTTGAAGTAGGATCTAGTATACAAATAATACCAAATCGAATACTTCCTCCAGAGGCGTTGATTTCAGAAAAAATTTATCCTTCATTGCCAGTTCCGTCTGGTATTGCAGCATACGAATTCGGTTTCGGGACAACATTTTTCGATCTTGAAAATGATGGAGATGCTGACCTTTACTGGCTTGGTTCAAATAAAAATATGGGAGCTGGACCTGGGGGTGATGTGTATCCAGGTGTGGGAAGATTACTTAGAAATACTGGACTTGGTGATTTTGAAGACATAACAGTTGAGGCACATATACTGGATATAGCGGATGTAGACTACACTGTGTTAGATATTTCCAACAAAGAGTTCAATCCACAATTGCAACGTATCAGCCCAAGGTTTCATGAAAATGGTAAAGGGGTGGCTCACGGAGATTTAAATGGAGATGGGTACACCGACATTATAGGCACAAACAGTAGTGGAAATATTTGGTCAGGGAATTCTGAAAATTTAATTGCTGCTCAGGGACCTGTATTCATATGGCTTAATGGAGGAGGAGAGTCACATTGGATAACATTGAAATTAAAAGGGAGAATGGCGATAGATGGAACGGGATCTAATGCTGATGGAATAGGAGCACGAGTATATGTTACCTTTAAAGATGCTAATGATTCTGAAACACATACACAGGTACAAGAAGTATATGCAGGAGGAAGTTATCTTTCTCAAAGTAGTGTTTGGCTGGAATTCGGCCTCGGCACTGCAAGTGTTGTAAATGAAATCTCGGTGCGCTGGCCTAGCGGGAGAGAGCAAATTATAAAAGATGTAGTTTCTGATCAAATTATGGAAATAATTGAACCCGCTTCTAATTAAACCATATAGGATATATGCTTTTAATATCTGGTAAAATTTTTTATGAAATTATCAACTATCACATTGTTTAAAATTCTTATTTTAATGTCCTGCATTATTTTTATCGGGTGTAGCCAAAATTCTGAAACATCCCAAGTGGAAGTTTACGACTATATTGATGAAGAGATAGGCGATGCTGATCAGGCAACAACTAATCGATTGTCTTTGTCTGCTCAGAACTTTATTGACCAGGGAGATTTTAATAACGCTTTGGAAGTGCTTAGTCGTTTAATTCTTATATCACCCGATAACATCGATGCTTATTACAAGCGTGCAAATGTAAAAAGAAAACTTGGGCTGCTAGAAGAGGCAATTGGAGATTACACTCGAGCTCTGGATTTAGACTCTAATTTAATAGAAGCTTACTTAAGAAGAGGAGTTTCACATGCGAATTTAGGTCGATTTAATGCTGCAATTCCAGATTTCGATAAAGTTATAGAACTTGGAGGCCCAGATGCTGCGATGCATCGTAATCGTGGTTTAGCATATTATGAGCTAGATATGTGGCATGAAGCAATTGAAGATTTTAATGCTGCAATTCAGATTGACCCGAATTTAGCTGTGGCTTTTAACGACAGGGGTTTGGCTTTTGTAAAGTTAGGACAATACAACAATGCGATACAGGACTTCGAGATGGCGATCGCGGTTGAACCTAGTTTTGTCATAGCTTATGACAATAAAGGCAACGCATGGCAGGCTTTAGCAAATTTTTATTTTGCAATCGATGATTATGATAAAGCTTTACAACTAGACCCTTCATATGCACCTTCGTATAACAATAGAGGTAATGCTTACAGAGGGTTGCATTATTATGAAGAGGCGTTAGAAGACTACTCAAAAGCCATACAAATTGCTCCACGGAATGCATCAAACTACTTTAATAGAGGGGTTACGTATGGATTAATGGAGAAATGGGAGAAAGCAATCAAGGATTATAATTTAGCTATAGCCCAGGATCCTATTTATGCCGACGCCTATTACAACCGAGGAGGAGCTCACGGAAATCTTGCTAATTATGATGAGGCTATAAAAGACTTAAGCACAGTACTCGTTCTCCAGCCAATGAGAGCTGAAGCGCTGCATAGCAGATCGTTAGCTTATATTAATTCAGGGGATATCGAATCTGCCATCTCCGACCTAACAACTGCAATCCAGATAGACCCTAGCATGGCAGTAGCTTATGGTGATCGAGCAGCAGCATATATGCGTCTCAAAGATTACGAAAAAGCCGTAATTGACTTAGACAAAGCAATAAGCTTAGATGAAGGTTATGTTAGCGCTTATTTAAACCGAGGAATTTGCCTATTTCAGTTAAGTGAATACTCCTTAGCGATAGAAGATTATGATCAAGTTTTATTACTTGATTCAGATAAAATTGATGTATATGCTCATTTAGCAAGAGTATATTCTATGCTGGGGATTGAAGACAAAGTTCAAGAAAACCTACAACAGTTAATTGATAGAGATGTCGACGTAGTTGAACTTGCTAGCGAACTTATTGAATTAAGTCAATCACCTTAGAAGACTAATGGACTGCCGCTGCCGGAGCTGAAGCTCTTTCGTTAAGAATTTTTCCAGTGCTAAAACGAGATAGTCTAAAAGGTTTTATTAGTTCTGGCGTTTTTCCAGTAAAAATTAATTCAGCAACGCTTTTACCTGCCATCGGGGCTGCTTTAAAACCCCAACTTCCCCAGCCACATGTTAGGAGGAAACCATCTATACCATTAACTCTACCAATTATCGGTGCATAATCCGGTGTCATATCGCACAAACCGCTCCATTGTCTTAATAACCTTACGTCTCTCAACATAGGAAACATTTTAAGAGTATTTGATACTAGATGGTGGATTGAACTTAAACTTGATCGCATACTATAAGATGGATAGGCGTCAACACCTCCTCCAATTACCACTTCGCCTCGATCTGTTTGATATGCGTAAACATGAAAGTTAGCCGATGAAACCGTAGTGTCTAGAAACGGTTTAAGTGGTTCAGTTACGGCTACTTGAAGTGGATGTGTGGTAATTGGGAGTTTAATGTTAGCCATGTTGGCAATCGTTGAAGCCCAACCAGCAGTTGCATTTACTACTATTTTTGCCGACACTTCTTTGTTAATAGTTTTTATTCCGCTAACGCGATTTCTGCAAACAATTAAGTCAATCACCTTGGTGAAAGGGACAATGTGGACACCCATTCGTTTTGCACTTCTGGCGTATCCCCAAACTACCGCGTCGTGTCTTATAACACCTGCCGTGGGATGGTATAAAGCAGCCATTACTGGATACAATTTATTTTCACGCAAGTCCATTGCAGGAACTAATTCAGATATTTCATTTGGACCAACCATATAGCTTTCAACGTTTAAAAGACGATTGAAATCTGCTCTAGTTTGTAAGCCATAGATTGCGGATTCAGAGTGTCCTATATCTAATCTGCCTATCTGGTTGAACAATAAATTTAACTCTAATTCTGATGATAGGGTTTCGTATAATTTCAATGATTCCCTAAAAAAAGGTATCGCTTCAGGCGTATAATAGTTTGCTCTCAATATTGCTGTAGTTCTTGCGCTGGCTCCGCCTCCTATATATCCCTGGTCTAAGACTAATACATCAGTTATTCCTAACTTTGCTAGATAGTGAGCCAATGATAATCCGTGAACGCCTCCCCCAATTATCACTACATCATAGGCATTTTTTATTTCATGATTGTCAAAAAAGTTGTTTTGCTGTGAGTCTTGGAAAAATTTCATGGATTCGATTCCAATTGATTGATGCATTCCATACCTACCAACTTAGCATTGTATCTAGCACCTAAACTCATTATGGCTTTCCATACATACAACCCGTAAGATCTATCTATAAATAAATCGTATGTTGGCAAACTGCTTAAGTCTGCCCGTATCAGAAGGCCGTATACCTGAAGAAACATAGATTGAGCGGATGTTAAATCTTTAAATGTGTTCAACCCGATGTTGATATCTGTGAACTCAGACAGGAGGAGCGGAGCGTCTGGGCCTAAGATACGAATTCCAGTGTATGCAGAGGTCATCTCGAACAACTCGACATTCTTATCGTTTTCAATATACGTGGCTTTGATTTCTTGAAAACTATTATTTGTATTTGAACTGACCCATAATTCATTTATTGATAGCCTAGCAGTTGTATGGGAATGACGCATAGAATTCTTCATGAAGTGCTCTTTTCGTACTTCGCTTATTCGTAAATTACCTCCTGTGTTAAGTAGAACCTCATCTATTTTAGGCGAGTAGATCTTAAATTTACTCAGGTTGCTTATGTCTGTGATTGCAACTGAATTTTTTGAAGAATTCACCTCTGCCTCAATGTCTCCGAAGGATGAGGCTAGACTCCATCCATTTTGCTCAATCATACTGGCCCCATTTTCAATTAGATTAAAGTTAAGAGCGCTCCGTTTAATGGGTTGTTTTATCATGCTCTTAACCTAGTTCCATTTGGGTCATATATTGATTCTAGAGAAACTTTTGCAGGGTATAGATCTTCATTAATTAGAATAAAAACCTCCTGGCCTTTAATAGAGAGATTGTAAGGAAGAATCGCAAGGCCGAATGGTTTTTGATTCACAGGGCTTCTCCTGGCGCTAGTGACTCTTCCGATTGGATCTCCTCTATGAATAATGGCAGATCCATCTTGTGGAGTCGGTGATTTCTCGTGCATTGTGAAACTAACCAATTTCCGTTTGATACCACGATTATACTGTTGGTGAATTTGGTTCTTCCCAACATAGTCTGATTTTGTGCTACCTATAATATGATCCAATCCTATTTCTAGCGGATTGGTTAAAGAATCAGTATCTTGATTTATAATTACGTGACCTTTTTCTAACCTTAAAATACGCTGTGCTTCAACCCCAAACGCTTGCACATTACGATTATATAGTTCGTCCCATAAGTGTTCAGCATAAATAGAAGGGAAGTGAATTTCCCATCCAATTTCTCCAACGAATCCGATACGCATAATTATGGCGGGGATATCTACGATAAAGGATTCCTTGACGGTCATGTAAGGGAATTTATTAGCACTGATATCCGTGGTAGTCAAACCCTGTAAAATATTCCGGGTGTTGGGTCCAGCAATATTTATTGCAGCATGTTCAGAAGTGATGTTGACTAGCGCAACATCTAAATTTGTATCTGATGCTAACCACCATTTGAACCAGCTTTCAATCATTTCAATATTAGTGGTAGTGGTTGTAATAAAAAACCTATCATCTGATAATCTTGCTACTGTTCCATCATCCAATATAGTTCCATTTTCTAAACACATCACTCCATATCTAACCTTGCCAATTTTTAAATTAGACATCTTATTAACATAAATGAAATCTAGTAACCTTGCGGCGTCTGATCCACGCACATCTAGTTTACCTAGGGTGCTCACATCGATTATTCCAACATTATTACGAACAATCGACACCTCAGTTAAGGCTTCTATATAAGAATATGGTCTGATCCAACCACCAACCTCGACCATCTTTGCCCCTAATTCCAAATGTTTACTATGGAGTGGACTTCTTTTGATAGGGATAAATCCAGGTCCAGCTAATGAACCCAGAGTTATTGGCTCTACAGGAGGTCGGAGAGTCGTTAAACCTAATTCAGCCTGCGTGGATCCGGTCTCTATGCTTGACTCTCGTATAAAATTTGTGAGGCACATTTTTCCTTGGCAAGGTCCCATTGTAATGGTGCTGTACCTTTTTAGGATTTGAATGTCGGTAAACCCTTCTTTAATTGCTTGAGATAAATCTTTCGACGTCACGTCCTCGCAAAAGCATATAAATCGTTTATTTTTGCTGCATATATTTGTAAATTTAGTATTGTTTGTTGAATTATCTTTTATGTTGAATTTAAGATCAGGTTTATTTGTAGCGGCAGCTAAACCCACTGTTTTACCGTGGTTCGACGAATCATTTTTATCACTTATACCTATGAGGCCGCCTGTTAAAAAGATTTGCTTTGGCGGCTCCGATGGGACTAAAGTATTTAGGTTGGAATTAAATTCGGTTGAGCAACCTGCCTGCAAGGCAAGCTGGAGAGCCGGCTGGAGTCGTCCAGAAGAACATGCTAAGTCACAGTCCAAATAACGCCAATTGTCTGCGTAATAGAACTTTATACTGCTGATATAGTCAGTCCCTATAGCTTGAATGGATTTAACATCTGTAAACACAGGTATTTCTGCTTGTTCAAGCGGTTTACTCAATTGAGGTTCAATTTCAGTTCTTGAATCTAAGACTGCAACGACATTCAATCCGTAATTTTTTAACTCTAGGGCTTGTGAGTATCCTTCATTGCTTTCGGTTATGATTACAGCATCATTCCCTGGTATTGCACCGTAGAGTTTAAGCAACTTGATTGCGCCGCTAGCTAGCATTACTCCTGGCAGGTCATTGCTCTCAAAGATTATGGGCACTTCATGAGAGCCAGTTGCTATGATTATTTTTTCACAATGTAATTTGATCATTTCTTCAGCGGTGTCAAGAGTAATTAGATTGGGTGGATAAAAGCCGAATACTGGCGCTCCAGTAATAATAGTTATTGATTTTTTAGCAATAATTTTTCTTACTAGCTCCTCTTCTAATAGGTCTTTATTATTTCCGCCAAGATGCTCTAATTGGTCGATTAAGGTAACCTCGACTCCCTGTTCTGCAGCAGACAAAGCAGCAGATAACCCAGATAATCCTGCACCAACTACTGCGATTTCCGTGAACACGGCTTTGTGTGGCTTTTCTAAAATGCTCTTTGCTTTTGGATTAATTCGACCTAGTCCTCCTGCCTTTCTGAAGATAGGCCTGACCAAATTCCATATAAACCTTGGCTTATAAAATGATTTGTAATAGAACCCAACAGGTAAAAGCCAATGCAATTTATCTATAACTGAAAACACGTCATACTTAACAGATGGCCATCTGTTCTGAGATTTGACATTCATTTTATTTTCAACTGTAGTTATACAAGCTCTTATGTTAGGTGACCCATTTACTTCAACTAGACAATTTGGACATTTTCCAGATACACACATCAGTCCGCGAGGACGGTGATATTTGAAACTACGGGATAATACTTTAATGTTCTGTGCTGCTAGTGCTGAACCTAAAGTATCTCCTTCATATGCTGCTACCTTTTTGCCATCAAACGTAAACTCTATTGGTTTTAAACGATCAATCAATTCTCCTGTTGGAAATCGGTCTGTCCGCATAATTTTAGACAATTAGTTAGCCTCCATGAACGGGTCTATGGAGGACTGAACTTGGTTACTTGAAGTATCTCGAATTAATAAAATCCAACGCTTGCACCCATACTGGTGATACCACCATTCTGATTCTTTGCCAGGTGTATTATTTTTTGAGTATAAATACAAATTCCACTCGGTATCACTCGATTCATGGCTTGGCCGGGGTTCTTGTTCAGAACCATATTGAAATTCTTCAACTTGCCTGTCACCGCAAGTAGGGCAAGAAATATTAAAAGACATTTAGAATAAAGTTAAGTATTTATCGATTTCCCATTTGGACACCTGAGAGTGATACTGCCTCCATTCTCTCTTTTTCACTTCGTAAAATTCGTCATATATTGGCCCTAAGCTGTCTTTGATCACTTTGTCGTTATCTAATTCATTTAATGCTTCATAAAGTGACTGAGGAAGAATCTCTATTCCAAGTTCTTTTGTTTGAGCAGGTGTAAGCTCATACATATTGGTTAGATTGGGATCTCCAGGTTCAATTTTCCTTTTAATCCCATCCATCCCTGCAGCTATATATGCAGCAAATGCAAGATACGGATTACAACCTGAAGAAACAGTCCTATCTTCCAGGTGCCCTGGTCCTGCTGTTCTTATCATTTGGGTCCGATTATTGTCTCCATAACTAATGAATGCTGGTGTCCATGTAGATCCGGACCGAGTCCCAGATACAGCTGTGCCTGCTTGAAGTCTTTTATAGCAGTTAACTGTAGGTGAAGTAACTGCACAAAGAGCTTTAGCATGCTCTAAAACACCTCCAATGAAATATAAGGCTGTTTTGGATAGACCAAGACCTGCAGAGTCATCATTTCCTTCAAAAACATTAGCTCCAGTCTTTGCGTTTGCCAGGTGAAAATGGATGTGGCCTCCGTTACCTGTTCTATCTGCAAATGGCTTAGCCATATGAGTGGCAATAGCCCCATATTTTTGGGCGTATTGGCTAGTCATCATTTTAAAAAACGTATAACGATCAGCAGTAACCAAGCAATCTGCATAATGGAAATTAAGCTCATATTGCCCATTTGCATCTTCATGATCAGCTTGGTATGCGTCCCAGCCCAATGAACTTACTGCTTCCATCAAGTCGCTAAGGTAGTCAAAGACATTTGCTATTCCTTTAAAGTCGTAACAAGGCTTATCTAAAGTGTCTATGGAATTCGGGTCAAATACCTGAATTTCTCCTGCGGTTGTTTTCGTAACTAAGAAGTGCTCAGGTTCTATTCCGACATTAAATACATAGCCTTGACGATTCAAATCCTTTAAGACTCGTTTTAGATTTTGTCGTGGACAATATAGGTGAGGTTCCCCATCAACGAAGAGGTCAGCAGCAAACCTAGCTGTAGATTTTCTCCAAGGTAGAGGGGTATATGTATCCAAATCAATTTTAGCAGCCATATCATGAGAACTGGGTCCTTGCCCCATTCCATCTAACGATCCTCCTGCAAACCCTGCCCCGTTATCAGCAACATCATCGAAATGAGAGACCGGGACCATCTTTACTTTTGCTGCCCCATGGATGTCAACAAATTGAGTCAATATTAATTGAACTCCATCTTTTTTCATTTGTTGTTTTAAAGTTTCTTTTTTGTTTTCAATAGATTTTGAAGGGGTCATTTTGGCATCTCTTTCTTAAATGTAATTCTTACTATTTATTCTTTTATATTTGATTAGGATCACCATACACATTTTTACGTAAATTAGAGAACTCTTCCAATTTATGTGCAGTGTTAAGCACGGTCGTCTCTTCGAAATGCCGGCCTACTATTTGTATTCCAATTGGCATTCCATTTTTATCTTTTCCAAAGGGCACTGAGATCGCTGGAGCCCCAGTTAGATCATAAACTAAAGTGGACATTAGCGCAGTTCTTCCAGGAGTTAACGCTTCATCCACTTCAAGTTCAACTGAATTGTGTTTTGGAGCTGACACTGGAGAAGCGGGACATATCAATATGTCTATGTTCTTAAAAAAATGCATGAAACCTTGACGTATTTGCTGTCTATTTAAAAGAGCTTGCACATATTCTTGTTGAGAAGGCTTTGGCATTGATAGCCTTCTTTGCATGGAAAATGCGAGCAAATCTTCTTTACCTTCAAATAAAGGTTCCAAATCTCTGCCACCTTCAACAGACGCTATCTTTGAGGATGTTCCCATTGCGTCTAGTGAGTGTAGAAAATCAAGGTTTGCTTTTTCAATATTACACTTCATATCTTTAAAGACACTAACTGCATTCATAACAACCGACTTCACGGATTCAGATATTGGTTGGAATGGCTCATCTGTATACCAAGCGACTTTTAGTCCCTGGATTGAGCCATTAAGGCTTTCAGTATTGGTGGGAGGCATATTAACTGCATAATGATCTGAATAGTCAGGGCCTTCAATAATATTCAATGCGAGTGCGATGTCTTTGGTAGATCTTGCCATTGGACCTATGTGGGTGTGTTCGGTAAGTGTATATGGAACATGTCCGGTAATTGGAACCCTTCCGTGAGTTGGTTTAAACCCGAAAATTCCGCAATACGAGGCTGGAACTCTAATTGAACCTCCTGAATCACTGCCTATTCCAATAGGAGATAGTAATGCCGAAATTGCAGCAGCTTCTCCTCCGCTAGACCCTCCAGGGGTCCGAGTTATATCCCATGGGTTGTTCGTTCTGCCAAATACTCGATTATCAGTTTCCCACCAAAGTGTAAATTCGGGGGTGTTTGTTTTGCCTAGCAGGATACCTCCGGCATTTTTCAATCTTTCTACAACCGGGGCGTTTTGAGTGGCTATTGATTTTGAGGTAAGTAAGGATCCACTTGAGGTTCTATACCCAGACACATCTATACTATCTTTTATCGTGTATGGTACCCCGTGCATGGGGCCGATGTTAGAACCACTATTGTATAAAGCCTTTTCTGCTTCTTTAGCTTGATCAATCGCATCTTCGGCTAACACAACTATCGAGTTTAACGAAGGATTTAAATCATCAATTCTATCCAAGTGAGATTGTATTAATTCTACCGGGGAAATTTCTTTCTTTATAACTTTTGATGCCATATCAACTGCATCTAGTTTATTCAATGATTGATCCATGTAAGAAATACCCCCAAAAATTTGCGATAAAGACCTCTAGAAGACTCCATTTAAGAGCTCCATATTAAGGTTTGCGCTATAGTACACTGGCAAATGCCGGGCTGCAATATTTCATAGTATAAATCTAAAAATAATATAGTTACTGCATATCGAGGTACAGATTAAAATCCACCTTTATTAATTAAATAGAGTATACATAGTTTTTTATCGGGTGATCTCCTCTGGTTATCACAGAATTCAGAAATGGAATAACTTATTTAAGTAATTCCAGTCCATAGACTGTGGTATCTAATAAAATCAGTAAAAATTC
>QGNM01000053.1 GCA_003228095.2 Chloroflexota bacterium
GCTTCCGCAATAGTTGATTCGCTAACCTTTTCATCTTCAATAATATCGCCTTGTTCGTCACCTGCAGTACTAGAACAACCAATAACAATTAAACTTAAGGCTACGACAGTTATTAAAAAATATGTAACTTTTACCCAGCTGCTTTTTATTTGTAAGATATTAATGATTTTTTAACCTTAATTACATGCTTTTAGTTTTGATACATTATTTTCAGAAAATTTAATTGAGTTAGTTCCCTCATATACTTTCACTGAAAGATAAGTTGTAACTTCTTCGGAATCATCGGGGTTAGATACGGCTGATACCTGCCATACTCCAGCCTCCATTGATTCTTCATTCCAATCGATCTGACTAGATAATAAAGATTTTTTGCACCCATCACTTATACCAAGTGGGTTTCCAATCCCCATTAACCATGTTTGTGTCACGGCAATTGATTCCTCTTTTGAAAATCGATCTGTATGGAGAGACACTATTTCAGAGTCTTTCTTGCCTTGTCCGAAACCCCAATTATAATCACATGCTGTAATCGAAAGAGGGACTATTATAAGCGCCAATCCCAACAATAAATATTTTTTTACTGATCCATTCATAACTTTATAACCGCCGTCAAAATTAACTTAAGTAATTTTAACAGTTCATAAATATAAATTACATCGACGATTTCAATCTATTCTTATCAAAAAATTCATCTTTTAATGAAACCCGTTCTCTGCTATATTCGTTAACCAATAATACTTTTCACTTGGCTTTGTAAATGGATAACTAAACTTGTTTGAATTATCATCACAAATTTCCTCCATACTGCTTTTAGGATTCCTTTTAGGATTAAAACATGCAACTGATGCAGATCATGTGGTTGCAGTAACGGCAATTCTAAAAAAAAGTAATAGCTTATCGAAAAGTGTTTGGATAGGAATATCTTGGGGTATTGGTCATTCCATTCCTCTAATATCTCTCAGTCTTGTTGTTCTTTTTATTAAAGAAAGTTTACTTGAATATTATCAAATTGTTGCTCCATATTTTGAAATCGGAGTAGGGTTAATGCTTATACTTCTAGGCCTAAATGTTTTGCGCAATATATTTAAAGGTAACTTGCATATGCATATGCATATTGATGATATTAAACCACATATACATATCCACGCGACTCATACTCACGAACTAAACACAAGTACTGCTGTTAAACACGGCAGATATAACCATGGAATATTAAACGGAGTATTACCTTTAATTAGTTCAAAATCTCTTATGGTGGGTTTAATTCATAGCCTTGCAGGAAGCGCCGCAGTTTTAATCATGCTCATTCCAACTATGAATTCAAATTTAATAGGCATTGGATACATTGTTTTATTTGGAATAGGTACGATAATTTCCATGTCTTTAGTAACTTTACTTCTTAGCGTTCCCATTAAAGCTGCTTTCAAATTTCCCTTAGCTCAAAGGTCGATATTATCGATTGCAGGGTTAGCAAACCTAGCTCTCGGTTCGTTGTTGATTATTAAGGTTATGTCTGGTTATGAAATTATAGGAATTTAGTAGTCAATTAGAGTTCAAGTATAAAATTTTAATATTTAAACATTAACCAACCTAACTTTTTTACTAATTGTGTCGTTATAGATTATGTAGTTCGGTAAATATGTTCTGAAAAAAACCAGTTATCTAAAATAGTATAGGTAGCCTCCACCTATCAGGGTAACTGGTTTTTTCTTGTTATTAAAAGAAGATTACTTACTTGAATCCAATACCCTTACAACACCTTTCATTCCAGGATGTATCCGACAAAAGTATGGATATTCCCCCTCCACTGTAAATTTAAATTCAAACACGTTACCAAACGTAAGTTTCCCGCTATCCCATAAATCACCCGTATCATCTTCGCCTCCCCATATGCCTGATGTGGCAGAGTGCGTATAAAGATCAAGATTCTTCCATTGAACGACTTCACCTACATCAATACTAATATCCGGGAATTCATAGTTTTTTATGTTTATTCCCACCACTAATTCTTTTGCAATTGGCGTAGGTGTATTGGTGGATTCACTTGTGGGAGTTTCAAAACTATCTAACATTTCCGTTAAGTCTGGAATTGACTTGTCAAAATACTCGATTCTGTTAGGAATTGTATTCTCTATAAGTTTTAATATATGTGTTTCTATTCTTGAAGCTTTATATCGAAGAGCAAAGTACATCGGAAAAGATTCAGATATATCTTCACTGGAAGGAAATTCTTTTGCATAATCGGATATGAATTGTCCATCATCTTGCTGTGCTTTCAGCCATCCTGGAGTTGAAAGATGATCGTTATCTAAGGACGTATGTACCGCCTCATGTAAAAAGACTTCTTCTAGAAGACCTTGCGTTTCATATATTAAACCTTGGCCATGATGAATTAGTAAATTATTGTTACCTCCTCCAAAAAGCTCATCCCCTTCATGAATCCATATTGTCTCTACATCCTTTCTAAGCAATGTAGGTAACTGGCCAATAACCTTAAGATATTTTAAGGCAACTTCTTCTGCAGTTACTGCATTTTTAAACTCAGGATTCACTTGGACCTCAATGGTCAAACCATCTAGAAATCTTGCTTTGAATAAATGAGGGGTAAGCGTTATCCATCCTTTACGCCGATCATACATTGTCCGTGGAGAGTCTTTAATTTTTTCCAGCTCATAAAATGCTGTCGGGTCTGTTGAAACTAGTATTTCAGAGCTAACGAAGAGAGTGCCGTAAAAGGGAGGTGATTCAACGAGAGGTTTAGTGGTAGGAGTTGGGCTGAGGTCAGTATGCATCTCTTCAGGTTTGTCATCGACATCCATTGGTTTCGAGGATGTAATTGCAAATTTAATATCACACGGGCATATTTCAATAGAACTTTGTTGAAGCTCTATACTTAATTGTTCAACAGGCGTTGCAACACTTTCAACAACTTTGTTTAAGGTAGGCATTGGCGTGGGCGGCTTGTGCTGCACGAAATTTACGCTTTCCTCCAAGCCGGGTTTTTCATTCAAACTGGAATCGCAGGCAAAAGTATTTATAGAGAGAATAGATGCCATAACCCCAATTAGTATTATTCGAACATTGATTTTCATATAATTTATTAACACCATTAAATACTAATTAAGCATTTAACTGATTTTGAAAGATCAAACTATTAACAATCTTCATATAATATTGTATCGCCCGCAGATACCCCATAACACGGGTAACATTATTAGGTTATGTGCTAATAGTGGAGCTCAGCTACATATTGTGGAGCCGATGGGATTTATACTAGATGACGCACATCTTAAGAGAGCTTCACTTGATTACACTGATCTGACTTCAACAACATTGCATGCTTCAATTCATTCTTACATAGAAAGCTTTCCTGAACGAAGGGTGTTCGCAACCACCAGTTCGACGAGCAATATTTACACTGAACCTACTTATAATTGGGCAGATTCATTTTTGTTTGGCCCTGAAGATAAAGGTTTGCCAACAAATGTTTTGAATATTTTTCCAGAAGAACATCATGTTGCTATACCTATGTTTCCAAACAATAGAAGTCTCAATCTATCTAACTCGGTATCTATAATAACTTACGAAGCCTGGAGACAACTGGGTTTCAAAGAAGAGTAACTTCTACTGAGCTGTGACTCCACCATCAATCACCAATTCGCTACCCGTTACATATGAAGATTCGTCACTGGCTAAAAACAAAATTGCTTTTGCAATTTCGTCAGCTTGTGCTAGTCGACCCATCGGTATTCTAGAAATTCTAGGGTCGATACTCCCATCGGAAGTAATCCTCTCAATAGCAGCTCTAGCTAGCGGGGTGTCCGTATAACCAGGGTGAACTGAATTCACTCGAATTTTATCTTTTGCGAGCTGAATTGCTGCAACTTTTGCGAAAGTTCGAGATGAGCCTTTGGCAGCAGAATATGCCGTACCGCCGGAGGCGCCTATCATGGCATCCATGGATGACAAGATGACTATCGAGCCTCCCCCGCTTTTACGCATGACAGGCACTACATACTTTGTGCCCAAAAAAATTCCTTTACTATGAACATCAAATTGTCTATCCCATTCTTCTTCTGTCGTATTTTCGACTGAAGCAGTGTGCGAATTACCAGCAGAATGAACGAGTATATCTATTCTCCCGAATTGTCCTGATATTGCCTGTACCAATTCAGACCATTGATCCTCTTTAGATACATCTAATTGCATAAAAATAGCTGATTGAGGCCCTGTTGATATTTCTTGCATTTGGGCAGCTGTTTCACCGCCACGATTTTTATCAATATCAGCTATTACAACTGTAGCGCCTTCTTGTATAAATAACCTGGCCGATGCTCCTCCAATGCCCATTACTTTACCTTTTATCCCGTTAGCTCCGCCCGTAATTATTGCTACTTTACCTTTAAGTCTTTGGCTCATAATGATTTTAATTATTAATAGGTTTCTTCTGTTTTAGTAGAAAATAAGAAATTGTTGTAAGTAGAGCTCCTAGAGCAATCACGCTAAAGCCGATCAAAAATACTGTTGTCATTCCTCCAATAAACGATTCATGAATTCCAACACTTGATCCGTCTCTAACAGCATCTAATGAAGCAGGATATCCTTGGCTCGCCATGAAAATAGTTACGACTGCTGTACCTACTGCAATACTAGTTAAAGTCGATGAATTTCTAACCATATTAATGAATCCTGTAACGACTCCTTGATCCTTTTTATCGATAATTCCATAAACAGCATTCTGAGCAGGCATAAATATAAATCCGATACCAAGCCCCATCAAAAACATACATAAAAATGAGTACCAAATTGAATTATCCAACGATAAGAATGATAAAAACAACATTGAAGTCGAACTAAGTATTAATCCTATAGGTAAAAATAGTTTCCAACCGTTACTATAACGATCTGACAGCAGGGAGCAAGCTGGACCTGTAGTTATAAACCCTAAAGGAATTCCTGCAATTACTAAGCCTGAAATAAAGGCAGAATAACCTTTCAAGTCCTGAATGTAAAAGGGCATTAGGAAAAAAATACATGAGTTACCAAGAACTACTAAAAACATTCCAGTCTGAGCGGTTAAAAATGTTCCTTTCGTAAATAGATGCAGCGGGAGTAAAGGGAATTCAAATTTTGACTCCCAAACTATGAATGCTATCAATAACAATCCAGTAATTATAAATCCAAGAGCGGTTAAATAAGAGCTCCACCCATAATCATTTGCCTTGGAAAGAGTTAATAGCAGCAACAGTAACGAGCCGGTAGAAAGGACTACGCCTATCCAATCAAATTTATTTTCCTTACCAATCTCAGAAACAGAATCATTCTCAAATATATTTAACACAAACCAGGCCAACCCAATAGAAATCAAACCCAAAGGCACAGATAAAAACATGAATGCTCTCCAACTAAATAAAGTAACAATCATGCCACCTATTACCGGTCCAATAATTGCAGATAATGCCATCAGAAAGCCAAATGCTCCCAAAGCTTTACCCCTGTCATTTGGAAATTTACTAATAATTATCGGTATTGTTGTTGCTTGTATCATCGCTGCTGCAACTCCTTGAAGCACTTTAAACAATATTAACGACAACAGAGATGGAGCAAACCCGGCAAATACGGCTCCAGTCACAAAGACTATTAAGCCAATAAAATATAATCTTTTATACCCAATTCTGTCTGCAAGTCTGCCTGCAGGCATTAAAAGCGCTCCGGTGCTGAGTAAATACCCCAATGCAATCCACTGAGACTCCGGAATAGTAGCATTAAAAGTATCTGTAATTACAGGTACAGCTTGATGAATCCCAAACTCATCCATAAGAGTTAATAAGACCCCTGGCATTGCAGCCGCAAAAAATATCCATCTATTATTGAAGATAGATAATTTATTCATATGGAACTATTCAATTCATTAACAGATATAACGGCACCACTTAAAGAACTTCTATAATTAAATCTTATCTACGCTCGCTCATCTATTAACTCTAGGCAAATTAATAAAAGAAGGGTGTCTTGAATCATGAAATATTGTTTGTTTAGCAATTACTATCTGAGAATCACCAGGCCCTTTTCCAGTATTTAGGTTGCGGTCAAATGCAGGAAAATTACTTGATGAAACTTGTACTCTTATACGATGACCTTTAGTAAACAACATCGCAGTAAATCCAAGATCTATGGAGAAGCATTCTACTTGATTGGGATCAACAAAGCACTCTGTTTCCAAGGATCTATTGAACCTTGCGCGTAAAATACCATCACAAACGTTAGTTGATCTACCGAGTTCATCAACATCAAGTAATTTTGCCGTCCAGTCAGTATCATAAGCTGAAGTTTTCGCCCACAAATTCAATTTAACTCTACCAGCTATCTCTAGGTCATTTTCTAAAACTTCAGAACTATAAACCAACACATCTTCACGATCTTCGACTAACTCTTGATCCTGAACCCCAACTTCGAACACCCCGGGAATACCATACAAATACGCGCCTCCCAATGAGGGTACAGGGTTCATAGGATCATACTTAAAGTGATCTGTTGGCTCATCATTACTCGGAGGGTTAGAGCTTAACTTACCATTTCCTCTTACAGAATTCGCAGCACCATTACTAGTTAAGTAATAATTAATCGGGGCCACATCACTAGGAGGCCATGTCTGCTCAGCCTGCCATTCATTTTTACCCATTACAAATACGTAGGCAGTTGGTTGAGAATCTATACCGTTTTCATCGCCTTTAAGCCACCTGTCAAACCAATCCAGTTGCATGCCATGTAAATCAATAGAAGCACCACTGGCTGATCTGCCGTAAAATTGCTGCCCCGCATTCGGAGATGGTAGCGGAGCATGTAACCAGGGGCCAACTATTAAATGTTGCTGTGTTCTCGATAACTCCGTACCCCCTTTTTCTCTCATACCCTGATAACAGTTAATGGATCCACGTATAAAAATGTCGTGCCAGCCAGCTATATTTAAAACTGGAATATTCACATTATGAAATTTTTCTTTAGGGGCAAAAGATTTCCAATAGTCATCGTAAGTTGAATGAGATAACCAATCATAATAGTATCCACATAAGTCATTTTCCTTGCTCTTTCCTTTAAAAGCGGTCATGTCTTGTAAAGGCAGGTGCTTAGCCATTTTTAATGGGTCCGATAACCAATTTTGCATTTGGTCAAGTTCTTCCAATTTTTTCGGTCGCTCCGTATATCCTTTTCCTATATCATTTTCCGCAAACCCAAGCATCCATTGAGATATCCACCATAGTTGAAAAGCTCCACCCAGATAAGTCCAACTATCATAATAATCATCTGAAGTTACTCCAGGCACTATAGCTTTCAAAGATGGTGGCGCTTCAGAAGCAGCGAGCCATTGAGTAGCACCATGATAAGAAATTCCGAACATCCCGACATTCCCATCTGACCAAGGTTGTGATCCACACCACTCTACTGTGTCATATCCATCCTGAGCTTCGTTGATGTATGGATAAAACTGGCCTTCAGACCTATGTCTTCCACGAACATCTTGTACTACAACTGCATAACCTCTTCCAACAGCCCTAATCGGATCGAGATACATACTTCTATAAGCAGGGACATGTTTACCGTAAGGAAGCCTCATTAGTAAGACCGGGCATTGAGCATCTTGTTTCGGCCTATAAATATCAGCGTAGAGTTCCGTACCATCACGCATTCGAATAGACACATTAGTATCAACAGTGCAGCTGTCGCTATTTTGAAAATCTTTATTTTTAGAACTTGGTATCATTGTATGCTCGAATCTTTTAAAAATATCCAGTAATGAATTTGTTTTATATTTTGAGTCATTTTACAAACGAAAATAAGTTAAGTACAAAAATCAGTAATCGATCGCAGATTTACAAATCTGCGATAGCGATTCTAAATCAATTGAGTTCTAGATGCTCGCAGCTTTAAAGTTTCGAGAATATAGAATCTTCTGGATAGGGAATCTAACTTCTAATATCGGTATCTGGCTGCTGTTTTCCGGAAGACTATGGTTGATGAATGAATTAACAAATTCAGCGTTGTTCTTAGGGATTCTAGCATTTTCAAGCTCTTTTCCGATATTACTTTTTTCAATGTGGGGAGGCGTAGTAGCTGATCGAGTGAATAGAGTTAGATTAGTCACAATTACTCGCGCTTTATTCGCAGTTACAGCTACAATAACTGGCCTATTAATTGTTTTCGACTTAATACTTCCTTGGCATTTAATAACAATTTCCTTTATTAACGGCATTTTACTCTCATTTGATATACCGTCACGCCAGGCCATGGTGCCTAACCTACTCCCAAGAGAACATTTAGTTAATGCCTTTGCCCTCCAGTCAATATTAGGTACGGGATCAGCAATTATAGGGCCAACGTTTTTACCACTAATTATTAAAATATGGGGTATGTCAGGAGTATTTATTTTCGTTGGAATAGCTTACGCATTTACTGCCCTAATGTTCAGTCAACTCACTAAGCAAAAGATATATCAAACCAGTAATGGCCAAAAACCTTGGGATGATTTATTAGAGGGATTGGCTTATATCAAACCGAATGGAGTAATGATCGCTCTCATAGTTATAGGAATCGTAACGGGGATTTTCGCAGCACCTTTTGTAACATTATTACCAGTTTTCGTGAGTGACATACTAAATGGTGGCGTAGAAAGTTACGGGCATTTATTACTAAGTAGTGGCGTAGGTGCTATGTGTGGAGCTATAGTAATGACACAATTTGGTAAATTAACGAATTCTGATTCAGCCCCATTAATGACCATGTTTGGCTTAAAAATTAGCTTAAATTATATACAAATTGTTGCCGGTGTAGGATTTGGAATAAGTTTGATATTTTTCGCGATCAGTAACTCGTTTCAAGTCGCCATTATTATTATGGCTATCGTCGGAGCTTTTAGTGTTACTTTTCAAACGATAAACAACACTTTTTTACAAACCATAGTTGAAGACAAATTTCGAGGAAGGGTATCTAGTATTCATCAATTAGGGTGGGGAGCTTCTGCTTTTGGAGGACTATTACTTGGTGCCCTAGCACATGGATTTGGAACTCGGTTCGCTTTAGCCCTATGTGCTAGTATAGCAACGATAAGCATTTTTGGTTTATGTATGTATATAAAACACTGTTTTAATAGAAATAATACAACCTAATAAATTAAATTGTTAACGGGTTATGGGCAGAGTAAAAAAATATTTTTATACTGACAGATTAATTAAACACATCGCTGTTCTTAGTTTAATTGCGCCAATTTACTTCATAGGGGTTTCAACCTATGCTTCAATAATTACTCCAGATTATAGTGTGATTTCACAAGCATATAGCGTGCTTGCTAGACACGATATGCCTAATTCCACTTTGATGACCGCTGGATTCCTCGGTTACGCTCTAATGATACAAGCCCTTGGCCCACTACTATTTATTAATTCTCACAGCAAAAATTGGGGTATTGTCATTTGGGTGCTTGTTTTTATCTATGGAGTGTCAGGAATATTCGCATCGGCTTACAAGGATGCAAGCTCTGAAGCAACTATATGGACATTATCTGAAGGATTAATGCATGATCTAACATCAAGAATTGGATTTTTTGCGATATTAATAGCAGTTATTATATCGATAAAAACAATGAAAAAAAATATTAATACTAATGTTTGGAAACTTTTCTCAACCACAATTGTTATATTAACCATAGGGTTTGCAGTATCGTTTGGGTTTCACTTATTACCGAACCATAGAGGATTAATGCAACGCGGCTTTTTTATAACGATAATGCTATGGATTCTGGTGACAGCTACTATTAGCATTCTTGTAAAAGTTAAACCTACTAAAACTAGTTAGTTAATTGCAAATCCATCAGATCAATAATTTTTTCCAATCTCGGAGGTCGACCTGATTGACGCAATATTTCTTGCCCCTCATTATTAATGAGAATAAACCAGGGCACCATAACAACTTTAAATCTTGATTTTAATTGTTTACCCAAATTGCTACTAATGTTCAGACGAATAACTTGAACCTTACCTTTGAGTTCTGTTTCTAACCTGTCAACTTCAGGTTTAGCCGCTAGGCAGCCAACTCAGTAGTCAGAATAAAATTCTATGAGTAAAGGCTGCCCTGACTCTAAGACATGATTAAATTCATCTATATTCAAAAAAGAATTATCTTGCTGCCGAAGACTAATGAAAGTCACTATCAAAATTATCAAAACAACCAAGATCGCGCATATGGCTGAAATTGGATTAAATGCACGCCAGATGATAGTTCCAAAAATAACCAAAACAGCAACACTGACCACGATAAAAGAATATTGATTGATTAAAATAGGCATTAAATTACCGACATGGATTGTATAGTCTCTTTAAGTTTTTATATCCTGTTCTTTATATTATTGCACTTTCATTTTTACTTAAGGTTTAATTTATCGTTAACTTCCAGGTTTACGAGGTTAATCGGTGTTTGACCTGAAAAGACTCTAGCTATCTCCTCTCCAAATCGCTTTGGTCTTCTCGCCATTGAAGCGTCAGAAAAATGTCCAACATGTGCTGACAAAACAACATTTTTCATTTTCAGTAAATCATTAATTGGTTTAGGCGGCTCTATCTCAAATGCGTCCAAGCCTGCTCCCGCAATTACACCTTGATGAAGAGCTTTAATTAAAGCCTCTTCATCTATAATCGCACCTCGAGCAGTATTTATTAGATAAGCTGTCGGTTTCATAAGATTTAACATTGATTCATTTATCATATGATGAGTCTCTTCATTAAGCGGGCAATGAATAGAAACGTAATCAGATCTGCTCAATAGCTCAACTAATGAAGCTTGCTCTATATTCAATTGTTTAAAGAGTTCCGGGGAAGTATAAGGATCGTACCCAATAATATTTAAATCGAGCATGGCAACTCTTCTGGCAAATGCTGATCCAATTCGCCCAACCCCAATAACACCCAATGTTTCTCCATAAAGCGGCCCTACCTTACCCGGGATAATGTCACTCCAATCCCCTTTCCGTACATTCGAATCTACTGTTAGTAATTTACGATTACAAGCTAACAGTAATGTTAATGCCTGGTTAGCAACTTCTTGAGTCCACATATCTGGAACATTAATTACAGCTACTCCAAATTCAGTTGCTGCTTCAATGTCAACTACATCAAAGCCTACGCCGGTTCTTAGTACAGCTTTACAGTTTTTAAGCTTCGAAAAAACTCTTCTGGTTATAGGAGTGTAAACAGTTATTAAGCCATCAGCATCAATAATTCTTGAGATTAATTCAGATTCATCATCGATATGATCGAGTATAAATAAATCAGCTCCCACTTTATCTAGAGTCGTTTTAATATCTCTAATCCCACCTAAAGTTTGGCCTATATAATAGACTTTTAATCTTTTATTCTTCATTATATTTCCTTAATTGAGTATGTTTTTAATTATTTTGTATAGAATTATGTAATACCTAACAACTCTACTAAATATCCAGAGTTACGGAGTTTGAGCTTGGTAAAAACGATAAAAAAATATTTATTGCATGTTTTGGGATTCATGCTTTTAGCACTAGGCATAGCAGGATACATTTTACCAGGTCTTCCTGGGACAATATTTCTAATCCTGGCTGCAACTTGCTTTGTTAAATCTAATAAAAAGATGTACGACTGGATAACGAACCACAGGGTATTTGGTAAAGTCGTCAAAGATTATTTAGATACTGGAAAGATGCCTTTAAAAGCAAAATTTCTATCAATCGCATTTATGTGGGTATTTACAACCATCTCGGTGATCTGGTCTCCATATGGCATTATCTTCATAATTGCCGTAGTAATAATATCTGCTATAGGTACGCTCTTTATTTTGACTCGACCAACAACACATTAATTTAAGTCGACCTAAATTTCCCGCGCTGTCTTCCATTTCTCATAATTGAATCCTGGCTGCAGGCACATTTCCTGGAATCTCTTTTCTCTGTCACGTATCCCGTATGAAGTTTCAATTAATTTATCCAATGAAATATCTCCAGCAATCTTTGTGCAACCATTTAGGTCCGCTATCAATAAATCTCCAGGATGAATAATTAGTCCAGCTATTACCACTGGTCGATTGACTGATGTAAGATTAAAAACGCCATGTCCAGGAACGGTCCCATGCGCCCAAATTGCCAGGCCAGCAGCCTGGATTCCTGGAAGGTCTCTAACGGTTCCTTCGACCAGAGCGCCCACAACGCCAAGACCTACGTGCGCAGCTGCCATATTGTCTCCAAAATTAGCACCTCTACCTGGTCTTGTATCCACATCTCTCATCACTGCCATTATAGGGTCATCCGTTTGATCTAGAGCTTTGTAGTAATCATCCCAAGGAATTGCAGCAGAATCTTCATCATTAGTAGTGACTTCAGAAGTTACAGCATATCCTACTACGCAACCCAAATCGGGAGTTAAGTTTTTTAATGTCTGTTCTGTGTAACATACTGGCTGTCCACCTCCGGAAGTATTTGAAACATCTACAATCGCATTAAAAATAGTTGGGCTATCAAACCCGCGAATTTGATCAAGTTGATTTTTTGAAGCTCTCTGCACTTTGATCTCCTTTGATTGAAATTAAAAAAACCTTAAATGTTGGAGCGGGAGACGGGATTCGAACCCGCGACAACTTGCTTGGGAAGCAAGTACTCTACCACTGAGCTACTCCCGCTTAATTAAGTTACTTTAAAACTTTTTGTCGTTCATGTCATTTTTCTCCAATAGCTTATGTTTTGTTTAAACATAAGCTATTGCTTTATACTTAATAGATACTAGTTTTATCCATGGCAAGTAGTATTGTACTTAGTACTAGGAAATGGTAGCCCTCCATTTAGAAGCATCGATCAGCTTTTCTAGGCTTACATTTATTATTTGTTATTTTAATTGAAAGGACTGTTGTTTATGAGTAATTGGGGAGAGATTTATAAATCAATAGGCGCACAGCCAATAATTAATGCGATTGGAAGTGTAACGATGCTTGGAGGATCAAC
>QGNM01000054.1 GCA_003228095.2 Chloroflexota bacterium
AACTTTGCTGTTGTTACTACTCGGTGTTATAGTCTTTGAAAACTAACATTAGGAAATGCACTATGAATGCCAATCAGATTAGACAATTATATCCAATAACAAAAGACAGAGCATACCTTTTCAGTGGCGGATTGGCTCCGGTATCCGTTCGCCATGAAAAAGCCATAAAGAAACACATGGATTGGCTCACGCAAGACCCAGACGACTTGTATGTCAATGGCTTAGATAATGATGCTTCTGACTGTAGGCGCATGTTCGCACAATTAACGGGATGTAATGAAGACGAGGTAGCGATCGTTGAAAGCACTTCGGCTGGATGTAACATAGCTTTTGACTTAATTGAGCCTGTTGCCGGAGGGAATGTTGTTTTTGATGACTTCTCCTATCCCTCTAGTGTTTTTCCATGGCATTTATCGCCTCATGAAGATTTAACTAAAAGATTTGTACATGCCCGAGAAGATGGAATAATTCATTTAGAGGATTTTGAGCAAAGTATTGATGAGAAAACTGTAGCTGTATGCATATCACATGTGACTCCAATTGAAGGGTTTAAACAAAACATCAAAGAAGTAACAAGAATAGCACATGCAAAAGGAGCGATTGTGATTGTAGATGGGGCTCAGTCGGCCGGTGCCATGAAGATAGATTTACATGACACAGACGTGGATTTTTTCTCTACTACTGCTATGAAATGGCTACTTGGAGCCGCGGGAGTAGCATTTTTATATGTTGCGAAACGCCATCATGGTAAAAACCCTACGAGAGCTGGGTATGCAAGTACACAAGGTTTTGACATACACGATTTCAGGTTGAAAGATAATGCCCAAAGGTTTGAATTAGGCATGCCTAATTTATTGGGATTAGCTTTTACTAAGCCCGGCTTAGAAATTCTTTTAGAGATTGATATGAAGATGGTTGAAGAACATAATTTAGATTTAAGTGGTTACGCTATTGCTGGTATGAAAGAACGTGGAATTCAAGTAACTACACATGATGACCCAAAGTATAGATTAGGAGTTATTTCTGCACGCCATCAAGAAGCAGAGGGGCTTTGGAAATATTTACATGACAACAAGGTTGATACCTATTATTTCGGCGATATATTTAGAGTAGATCCACATATTTTTAATGATCGACATGACATAGATATGCTGTTAAAAGGGATAGATGATTTCGGTAAATAATATTAATCACATAAAAATGTTTGGTTGCAGTAACGAGATCATCGGTATTACTAATTTCGAAAAAAACGACCATTCTGTTGGTAATGGTGGCAGCCATTTGACTAGAGCCACTTACATCTTGTTTTTTTAATTCGTATATATATCCGGTAACCTGCTTTGCTGATGGAAGATAGTTTTTATAGATATTGAAGCTATGAGCTAACAATTTGGCACGTAAAATAATAAAATAACACTATGTCAAATGTCATGACGGTAACAGGGCCTATCGACGCAAACCTTCTTGGTTTTACCTTAATGCACGAGCATCTTTTCCTTGATCTTTTGAAAGATAGCTGGTCGGTAAATAATCTTTTATATGAGCCAGAACTAACGTATGTCGAAGTTAAAAGATTTAAAGAAGCTGGTGGAATTTCAATAGTAGACCAAACTAATCGTGGTTTAGGACAAAAACCTGTTGAAGTTAAAAAACTGGCTGAAAGAACTGGCCTTAACATAATACTGGGCTGTGGCTGGTATCGTGAGCCGTACTACGAAGAGTATTTAAATCGCTGGTATGTTGAACAGATTGAAGGGCAAATGGTTGCTGACATCACTGAAGGAATAGATGGTTCAGGCGTGAAAGCAGGAATAATTGGTGAATTGGGAGCTCATGAAAAATGGGTGTCTCCAGTAGAAGAAAGAGTTTTGAGAGCAGGCGCGCGAGCACACCATAAGACCGGATTGACAATTGCCACGCATGGAACAAATAGCCCGGTAGCCTTAGATCAACTTGATATTTTGAAAGAAGAAAAAGTCGACTTTAATCGAGTGGTAATTGGACATTGTGGCAGTTGGCCATATCCTGAGTTTCATGAAGAGATAGTTAAAAGAGGGGCATGGCTTTCATTTGACAATTTGTCTGATACCAATCCATATGAACTAAAAAAATGTTTACGATTAATTGATCATGCAGTAAAAGCTGGAAATTTAGATCGAATTTTATTTTCACACGATGTGTGTTATCGAACTCATTATGTGTCTTACGGAGGGTGTGGATACGATTTTATTTCAACTCGCCTATTAGATCATTTGGCGGGTATTGGATTCACGGATGAAATGTTTTACCAAGTTATGGTTGATAATCCAAGAAGAGCTCTTACAGGTGACGTATCTTAAGTACTATCGATACAGTAACAGGTCCCATTTATGTAAAAGATATAGGTGTCACCCTCCCGCATGAACATGTCTTTATAAATCATAAAAAAGACAATTGGATGGGATCGAATATTTTGGATGACCCTATTTTGGCTGAAGAGGAATTAATTAAATTTAAGAACTTGGGGGGCAAAACTTTAGTGGATCAAACTTCAAGGGGGGTTAGCAGAAATGTCAATTCCTTGAAAAAACTATCCGAGCGAACAGGAATAAATATCATAACTGGAACAGGATGGTTTAAAGAAGCCTACTATGATTTGGATTTTGAAAAAACTAGGGTTGACGAGTTAAGTGCCATAATGATTGCCGACTTGACTGAAGGAATTGATGACTCAGGTATTAAAGCAGGCATTATTGGTGAAATAAACGTTAACGCTAGATGGATAACCCCATCCGAAGAAAGAATGCACAGAGCGGCTGCGAGGGCCCAGGCTAAAACTGGCAGAGTTTTGGCTATTGCAGGAACTCATATATCAACGGCGCATGATCAGTTGGATATATTAGAAGATGAAGGGACTGATCTGAGAAAGGTTATTGTTAATCATATTAATGGTAGCCTCGATGATGAGTTTTACTTTAGGATAGCTTCGCGAGGCACGTTTATTTGCTTCAACACCTTTCCAATTAAGTCCAAAGATCTAATGCTAAGACATGTAACGATGTGTATGAAAATGGTTAAAAAAGGCTTAATTGACCAAATTTTAATTTCCAATGGTGTCTCGGTAAAAAACCATTTGACTGCTTATGGAGGGGGAGGTTATTGGTATGCCATTTCAAGTTTACGCGACCAACTAATAGAGCAGGGAATGAGCCTGGATGATTGGAATAAAATCATCCAGTTAAACCCAGAGAGGTGCTTTACCATTGAATAGGAGCTTACAGCAAACATCAGTTATGACAGTAACTGGTCCGATAGCCCCTGAACAAATTGGATTCACCTTGATGCATGAACACATTTTTTTATCTATTTTGGCTGACTACCTCGACACTAATAGAGTTCTTGATGACCCGGAATCGGCTTATGTTGAATTGATGCGTTATCGAAATGCTGGTGGAGCTACTTTGGTAGATCAAACCAATCGTGGCTTAGAGCAGCAGCCAAGCTCGGTACGTGAAATCGCAAAAAAGACAGGACTTAATATCGTATTAGGATGCGGGTGGTATAGAGAACCGTTCTATGACGAGGCCTTATATCGTACTAAGACTAACGAGATAGCAGATGTAATGATTAAAGACTTAAATCAAGGAATAGATGATACAGGAGTTAGAGCAGGCATTATTGGAGAATTGGGAGCACATGAAACTTGGGTGTCACCAGTGGAAGAACGTGTATTGAGAGCTGGTGCTAGGGCACACCTTGAGACTGGGGTAACAATAGCAACTCATGGATTGTTTGCTCCTATTGGGCTTAAACAGTTAGATATTTTATCTGAAGAAGGCGTTAATCCACAGAGAGTTATTGTAGGACATGCTCATGATTACCCTTACCATGAATATCATATAGAAATAGCGAAAAGAGGGGCATTCATATCATTTGATGGCATGCAGGATGAAAACCAGTTTCTATTACAAAGAGACCTCTTGAATATTAAAAAAATTGTTGAGGCTGGGTTTATTCACAAGTTATTGCTTTCACATGATGTATGCGTCAATTCTCACTATGTAATGAACGCTGGATTTGGGTATAATTTTATTTCAACTAGGCTGTTTCCATATCTAAACGGAATTGGTTTAACAAAAGATCAGTTCCATCAAATAATGGTGGAAAATCCTCGTAATGCCCTTACTGGAGTATGTTGATTTGAAATTTATGGAGTTATTTCGGTTCACTTTAATTATCCAATGTTTTTGCTTGTTTGCATTTATTTTGGGGTGTTCTGTTAAGCCTCAGGATTATATAGAAACATCAGACCCTTTGGCGATGAACTTCATTGTCGTGCCAGGGAAAACCCCATTACCGACTCCGACTCCTACCCCAGATCCAGGCATGGAAGCTGAGAAAGAGCTTGGCATTAACCTCGAACCTGGATGGGAGTTAATGGGAGAGCTCGAATTCGGTAGATGGGGGCATACATCAACTCTTCTCCAAAACGATGCCATATTGGTAGTAGGAGGAAGGAAAAGACTTAGTTTTAGAAGAGCTTCAGTAGGTTTCGGTGAAATTCTTCCATTGGGAAGCACTGAATGGGTAAAAACAAGTCGATTTAATTGGGAAAGAACATATCATACTGCCTCCCTACTGCCTAATGGCACGGTTTTAGTAGCTGGAGGGACAGGCAGAGTTGTTTTAAAAGAAGGGGAAGACGAATCAAGTTGGAGAGGTAATCAAGATTTAAACAGTGCTGAGATATATGATCCAAAAACCGATGAATGGGAAAATGCGCCTGATATGACCTATAAAAAACAACTAGCACAGGCAATAACCCTAGAAGATGGTCGAGTGATGATTATTGGAGGCAGGTCTGGCGTTTTAACACTAAGTTCGATTGAAGTTTATGATTCAGAAGCTAATAGTTGGTCAGAAGCGGAACCTATGATGCAGTCAAGAATGTCTCACTCGGCCGTCAAGCTTATTGACAACAGAATATTAGTTACAGGTGGAATGGAATCTGTAGGTATGGGAGACACTTTATCATCAGCAGAAATTTATGATCCCTTGCAAAACTCATGGTCCAAAGTTGCTGAACTAACTCGTGCCCGTTTAGGCCATAGATCAACATTGCTACCAGATGGCAGGGTATTGGTTACTGGAGGAACAACGGTTGTAGAAGGCGATTTGTTAGGCCCTGAAACTACGGCCGAAATTTATGACCCGATTCTTAATAAATGGAGTTTAATAGCAACTGATCTGTTGGCCAGAAAAGACCATTCAGCTTTACTTATACCTGGAGGCAAAGTTATTTTGATAGGGGGCGGAGACCTAATAGGAGCCGGTGTGTTGGCTATAGAATCCTATGATATTGAAAATAACGAGTGGTCAGTAATTAGCAATTTGCCAGAAGGACGTAATTTGTTAACAGCAACACCTTTACGGGACGGGTCGATCATGATTATTGGTGGAGGTACCGTAAAGGGGTACATTGCTGATTTTCCGGATCATACGCTGAGGTATAGGGTAATCGATTAATAAATTGCCTTAGGAACAGTTGCTCAAGGAGTAATTTTTCTCAATTACTGTGCCATCGACATTTATCTGATACATTTTGATTTCATGCGCATCGATGTTTTCTAGTGAAACTAACACATAATAAGGGTCAGTCCAGCCACTTTCAATTGCTAGGCGAACATCGGTGTCTGATGGATATGCGGCAGAATGAGTGTGTGAATGATAGAAGGCCACAATACCTAAATCAAGCCGCTCCGCCTTTTTGTCTGCATCTAAAAATTCTAGCGGATCCATCTGGTATCTGTATGGACTTTTAGCAGTGTTTGTAATTCTTACAATGGATGTTGCGATATCTCCTCCGCCATTCTGGGCAACAAATTCCAGCGAATCAAGTACAGTCATAATTTTTCTGGTTTCGAGCGCACCGGTTTCCAGGGGCACATTTGTTAAAGTTGTAATAATTTTCTTTATATTTGCGTGGGTAAGGTTTAAATCATTAATTAAATGAGAGTCAAATAAGATTACCCCCCTCTCTATTGAGAATTCATTTGCACAGATATCTTTAAATTGGTGCAATAATGTTTTGCCTAAAACTACACCACACGCCTCATTTGGATTTTCAGCAAGGCAATGACCGGTCATTTCTTTGATTGATTGTGTAGAAAATAAAAACACGAATATTCCAGATACTATGGTAATAAATTATTTGGGAGCTAGTTTAGATCACTGATGGGTTAACGATCCTTCGTTGAAAGCCTTAGTGGCCGCTAGGATCATTGAAATAGCTGGATCTAGTTTGATTAAAGTGGTATTAATCGATAAATGAAACTGCTTTGGATCTTCTGGCCCATCATAATTGAAGAACCTTTTATAAAATTCTGATCGAGCAGCGTCTTTTTCATTAACAATAACTTCAGCTTTCGCTTTGCTAATATTGTCTCTTTGATAAATCCGTTTTATCCGGTCTTCTGTTGAAGATGTTAATCCGATCTTCAGCACGCTTTCGTCATGTTCTAGAATAGCTGCCGCACCTCTTCCAACTATCACTGCATTATCATTGCTAGCTATGTCTGAGATTACTAAGCGAAGACCTTCAATGTAATCTTTATCTTCCAGGTGCGAGCCTTTCAGTATTGTGGCTTTAGGCAAGTCAGCATGTTCACTAATAAGAAATGCAGCGGCGCCTGGGCCGAAGTGAGGATCACCGCCAACTCCACTCATCGCTGAACGTTCTAGTATTCTCTGGGCTAGTGAAGATAAGTTTTCAATAACGGAAACATGTTTATCTTCCTTTTCTTGCATTGCCTGAACGGTCGACCCAATTTGCTTTGCAGCTTCAGATAGAATTAAACGGTCAATATAGTCAAAACCTAGAGCTTTAGCTACTGCTTTTCCAACATGCCTTCCTCCAGATCCAGTCAATCCGCCTATTGTTATAGTTGCCATTGTATTGCTCCTCCTAAATCACTGCCTAAATCACTATTTATATTAAGGAGTACGTTGAGTTTTTATATTGAATTTTTATAGTTGTCAAATTATAAGACCTTTTCATATTTTACATAAACTATGTAGCGGTAGCGGTTTTAGTTTGCTGCGTCCATTTAAATCAATAAGCTCTATAATGACCCCTAACTCGACTACCGTGGCTCCGAAATTTTCAATTAGCTGTACGGCGGCGGCAAGTGTTCCTCCTGTAGCTATAAGGTCGTCAACTAACACGATTCTATCTGATTTAGCCACGGCATCGACGTGAATTTCTAATGAATCAGATCCGTACTCTAAGTCATATGTAATGGATTTTGTTTTAAACGGTAATTTGCCTTTTTTGCGAATAAGCAAAAGGGGTACTTCAAGCTCTTTTGCCAAAGGAGCTGCAATTAAAAATCCTCGTGATTCAACTCCAGCTATTCCTTGTATATTTTGACCCTTGTACCTTTCTGTAAACGAGTCAATAATTTCTTTAAATCCAGCTGGATTTTGCAAAACAGGAGTAATGTCCTGATAGGTTATTCCAGGCTTGGGAAAGTCTTTAATAGTTCTAATTAATTCTTGAAATCTCATGATTGCATCTAGTCAATTGTATTAGTGTTGAAGATAATATTATAATATCTGAATTTTTAGTTGGGAGATTGAAATGATAAGCATATTTGTTACTTTTAACATTAAACCTTCTTATTTGAAGCAATTCTTGATGGCGAGCTATGGTGATGCAAAAGGCTCTGTTGGTGATGAGCCTGGATGCTTCCGGTTTGATATTCTGAAGGACCAAAAGATATCGACACGTGTCCATTTCTATGAAGTGTATAAGGACCAAGCTGCTGTTGACGCTCACATAAAATATCCTCATTACTTAGAGTGGAGGGCTGAGGTTGAGAAATATTTTGAAAACGAGCCAGAAATAACTTTTATGGAAACAGCTGAATTTCCCATATACTCGTCAGTCGATTTATGGGTTCAGCAGAAAAACCATATGGTAAACGAAATCAAAGGCTAAAACTATTCCATTCTTGATCCGCCCCAAGCAGCTGATCTGGCAGCAGCAGTAGGCTCAACTATCACATCGATCACTGCAGGTTTTCCGGAGCTGAAAGCTCTTTCCAAGGCCGGTCTTATTTCATCGGGGTTCTCGACCCTTTCGCCATAACATCCAAGAACCTTGGCCATTTCATGGAAAGGAGTAAACCCAAGTTCCCGGCCAGGTTTTCGTTGATTCGGGGTGCGCGCTGTCCATCCAGCATTATTAGAAATAACGGTGACGACTGGTAAGTTAAATCTTACTAAGGTATCTAGTTCCATAGCATTCATACCCATTGAACCATCACCGTGCAGCACGAGGTTTTGTTTTTCCGGTTTAGCTAACTTAGACCCAATCCCGTATGGTAATCCAACACCCATTGTTCCTGTGACGCCAGAATTAAGCCTGTGGCCAGGAAAATACGTGTTTATCGATTGTCTTCCAAAATGCAGTATTTCATTTCCATCAACAGTGACTATCGCGTCTCGATCTAAAAATTTATTTATTTCGTTACAAAGGCGTAATGGATGTATTGGTACTTGATTTGAATTTAGCAACGACTCCATTTTGGCTGCCTTTTCTGTTTGATATTCCGAGAGATCTTGAATCCATTGAGATTCAAGCCTGCCATCGAAATCTTGACTTCGTTGATTGGCTGCATTAATTAGTTGCGTTAATGCAATTTTTGCATCAGCAACGATTCCGAGGTCACAGTCACGGTTATGCCCAAGTTCAGATTCTTCTATGTCAATTTGAATTAATTTAGCTTTATCAGAAAATCTGCTGCCATATTGCATCATCCAGTTTAATCTAGTGCCGATAACTAACACTAGGTCAGCTTCCCGCATTGCCTTGCTTCTAGCTGCAGGAAAAGATACTGGGTGATCTTCAGGAGCTAAACCCCTGGACATTGGTGAAGTGTAGAAAGGGATTTTGGTTATATCAATAAAACGTTGAAACTCACCTGAAGCGTCAGAAAAAAACACCCCTCCTCCGGCGAAAATTATAGGCTTTTTGGCTGCAGAAATTAAATTAATAGCGACTTCAATTGCTTTTGGGTCAGCGCTAGGGCGTGACTTGGTTAAAGGGCGAGGAGCTTTAATAACCTTAGATTCTTCTACTTCCTCATACAGTACATCGGCCCCACAATCAATGTAGACTGGTCCCGGACGACCGGAAGTGGCTTGGCGGAATGCTGTTGATATTATTTCCGGATACCTTTCTGCTAATGTAGGTTGATGTACGTACTTGCACAGCGGTTTAAAAATACCTACTTGGTCAACTTCTTGAAAGGCATCTCTGCCGATTTCATGTACTGGGCCGGCCCCTCCCAAGATGATCATAGGAGCACAGTCTATAGATGCTGTGTAAACTCCGGTTAGCAGGTTAAGGGTTCCTGGGCCTGATGCTGCGGTACATACTCCAGGTTTTCCAGTCAATCTGGCGTATGCGTGTGCAGCAAAAGCCGCCGCTTGCTCATGGCGAAAGTCTACCGTTTTAATGCCGAAATCTTGGCATGCCATCACGATGTCAAAATTTGGCCCTCCCATCAAATAAAAAAGAACTTCTACCCCCTCCTCCTTCAATGTCCTCGCTATTAAATAACTGCCAGTCACTTTACCCATTAAATACTCCAAATGTTAACAATTCGTCAAGATTATCATAATCTTAACTAATTCCTAAGGTTTTAGGAAAAATTATTAACAAAATGAATTAATTGTTAAGATGTGTGAAAACACAGTAATTGTTAAGTAGTCCTTGGGAGTGTTTTGCCCAAGAGCAATAAAGTTTAGTTGATTGGAGAAACTTAAAATGATTGTTAAGAATAGAATTCTCATTTTAATTATGAGCAGTTTAGTGTCGTTGATGCTTTTGTTCGTTGGATGCTCGAGTGAAAACGACGCAACAAGCTCAACTGATAGCACAACATCGCAGGAACAGGGATCAGATACAAATCCAACGGAAGAGAAATCCAAATCATTAGGCCCAGGAAAGTTTAGCGAAACTGGGAAATTGGCTTACGCAAGAGGTTGGCATGTAACCGTAAAGCTAAATGATGGCACGGTTATCGCGATGGCTGGTAAAAGCAGGGGCGGAGCTTCAGCATGGGAACCATCTGGGATAGGAGACTCTGAGATCTATGATCCAGCTACAGGCAAATGGTCTGAAGCACCATTGATGCGTGATATTAGAGAAATACCCAGCGGGAATTTACTAAACGATGGCAGGGTTATCATTATTGGAGGCGGTGCTGTTAGGCAAAAACCTCAAACTACTGTTGAAATATATGACCCTAATTCTAATAGCTGGTCGGTCGCAGCTGAAATGACTATACCAAGGTGGCGTCATAGGTCAGTCGTCCTAAATGATGGCAGGGTATTAGTTGTCGCAGGAGAGAGAGAAGATACAATTCTGATCCCTGAGGCTGAGGTTTATGACCCTGAAACAGATACCTGGTCTGACGCAGGATCAATGCAGGTTAAGCGAGCATTTCATACTGCTACATTGTTGAATGACGGCAGGGTTCTAGTTGTTGGTGGTGGTGGACGAGATTCTAAAACAAAAGTGGTTGAAATCTTTGATCCCGAGCAAAATACGTGGGCTTTAGGCGCAGAAACCAACTTGTCTCATTCAGCCCACACCGCCACATTATTAAATGACGGAAGGGTTTTGATAACAGGCGGCAAAGGAAAAGTGACGAAAGGCGAAGTGTATGACCCTGAAGCAGACACCTGGACTGATATAGGCGAAATGACTGAATGGCGTGCTGAGCACGCTGCCATTTTGCTTGCAGACGGAAGAGTGTTAGTGACAGGTGGGGTAGGTAAGGTAGATTCCACCGATATATTTGATCCTACAACTGACACTTTTAGCCCTGGACCAAAAAGCTTGGTAGCAAGATATGCTCATAGCATGACTTTATTGGATGATGGCCGAGTATTGATAGTAGGCGGTAATTCAACAGACGTAGATAGTGGTAACAGGGAAATAACTACCGAAGTTGAGATATGGACGCCATAAAAGCCTTGGTTTTATATTCATACGATTTTTGTACAAACTTGGATTAAATCCAAGCATTAAATCAGATCGTTGTTGACGAGAAGTAGGTCTGTTATACAGTGGCTTTTTCAGAACTGGGTTAAAGGTTCATTCGGTTGGATTGATATTATTTTAATTTAACTATATTATTCTTCTACTTAGTTAAAGAACTTGACAATGAAATGAGGAGGCTGGTAATTGAATTCAATTGACTATATTAGACCCACTACGGTTGATGAGGCATTAAGCCTGTTAACAAAATATAAAGATAAAGCACGATTATTGGCTGGCGGTACCGACTTAATCGTGCAGATGAGAGGCGGGCGATATCAACTAGATGCCGTAATTGATGCTAAGCATATAGAGGAACTTAATCAGCTAACTTTTAATAATCAAGATGGTTTGGTGATTGGAGCTGCCGTTCCTTGCCATAAGATTTATGGTGATGAAAAAATCGCACAAGCTTATCCTGGCATAATGGATTCCGCCACACTTATTGGCGGCATACAAATCCAAGGCAGAGCAACTCTTGGCGGTAATTTGATGAACGCCGCACCTAGCGCAGATGCAATACCGACCTTAATTGCCCACAATGCAGTTGCTAATATTGTTAGTTCAAAAGGAACTCGAGCCGTACCAGTAGAAGAGATATGTAGTGGCCCGGGCCGAACAAATTTAGCTACTGGGGAACTGCTTGTTTCTATAAGTGTTCCGGCACCTTCCAAAGGATTTGGGGGAAGGTATATACGTTTTATCCCAAGAAATGAAATGGATATTGCAGTAGCAGGTGCAGGAGTGTCTGTTCAGTTAAATAACGGTAAAGTAGAGGCTGCCAGGGTTGCATTATCTTCTGTGGCGCCAATTCCCTTATTTGTTAAAGCTGCAGGTGATTCGTTAGTAGGTAAAGCGCCTAGTGATGAAAATATTCAGATTGCTGCTGATATTGCTAAAGATGCAGCAACTCCAATTACCGATATGCGAGGAACTATAGAATTTAGAAAACATCTTTGCGAGGTGCTAACCCGTAGAGCATTACATGCCGCTGTTGAGCGTGCACGGGAGGAAAATTAAAATGCCAGCGACTAAAGTTCATGTGACAACTACCATAAATGGAGAGCCTGTTGAGTTTTTAGCAGAGCCAAG
>QGNM01000056.1 GCA_003228095.2 Chloroflexota bacterium
AATCGCCGTCCATGCCTTCTTCGCCATCAATGACTTCAAAGTCGTATTCTTTTTGCTCGGAATCGCCGTCCATGTCGTCTGACACGAAATCATCAACTACTTCTTTATATTCAACGTATTCTTCAACTACTTCTTCAACGTATTCTTCGTATACAACTTCTTCGTATACAACTTCTTCAACGTATTCTTCGTATACAACTTCTTCGTATACAACTTCTTCAACGTATTCTTCAACGTAGACTTCTTCAACGTAGACTTCTTCAACGTATTCAACGTATTCATCATAGTGGTCTCCGCCATGACCCGCATATACTACTACTGGAGCAAGGCTAGTCATAAAGATTAATGAAAATGATAAAAAAGAGGGGATTAAAAATTTTGCTTTAATTGATAATTTCATGGATAAAATTCTCCTAAAGTTGACATTCATATTTATCTGGCCACGCATTCAAAATTATTTAACATACGGTCGAAACGAATCTGAACTAGAGTCGAATCAGCACCGGTGACTATGATAATAAACTCACTAGCTCCACATGACCACGATCCGATTAGTCCGCCACCAACCGCATTTCCACTTGAGTCCGCACCAGCGAACCCTCCAAAAGCTGTTTCCCTGTTATTTGAATTAATTGTTCCTTCAGCAATCCCTGTAAAGGTGGTTGCTGGTTGTGATGCTTGTAACACTCCTAATCCAAGTCCAGTCAGTACTGATAGCGGCTGTCCTTGAGCTGGTTGCCAGATAAGGATTACTGCGGTTCCGGCAGCAGTGAAATTAACTAGCCCTTGACTTGCATTTGGCCCTCCACCTAACCATGCTAGAGAGTTAACATCAATAGTCCCATCGATGCCTAATGAGTATCCATATGAAGTCACAACTGTGAACTCACCTAATGGAGTAGCTGTAGGTACTGGGGTCGGTGTTGCTGTTGGTACCGGAGTAGCTGTAGGTACTGGAGTCGGTGTTGCTGTTGGTTCAGGAATAGGAGTTGAAGTTGGTTCAGGAGCTGCCGATTCTTGAGTATCTTGAGTATCTTGAGTAGGCTCAGGTACATTAGTTGATGTTGGTTTAGGAGGAGCTGCTGTTGGAGCAACCTCAGTTGCCACAGGAGTATCTTCAACTTGTTTTGCTACCTCTTCGGACGCTGTACCGCCTCCACAAGCTAAAACAGCTAATGAAATACTTAATAATAAGACTGTCGATATAAATTTTAAAATGAGACCGGCCCCTTTCAAACTTCCTATATATTTGGTTTGTAATTATCGAGATAATGCTCAACTTTTTATTGTACTATGAAATCAATGTTTTTGTGTTAAATTAGTATAAATAGATTTAAGGTCGACTCATACTAATGAATTCCGTACCTGGGCTGGTAATATAAGGTAAGGGATTTCAATGGAACTTTTTAAGGATTATTGATTTAAACTATGAATATAGGAATAGGGCTGCCTGCCACAATTCCAGGCATATCAGGCGGTTTGATAAAAGAGTGGGCCATTTGTGCCGAGAGCGGTCCGTTCTCAACCCTCGGTATTGTAGATAGGATCGTTTACCCGAATCACGAACCTATGATATCTCTTGCGGCAGCCGCGGCTGTCACGGAACGGATATCTTTGATGACCACAGTATTGATAGGTCCTTTGAGAAACCATGTGGTTTTAGCAAAGCAGGCTGCCACCTTACAGTCAATTTCCAATGGTAGATTTAATCTAGGACTTGGAATAGGTATTCGTAAAGATGATTTTGATATTGCAGGAGTAGAATACTCCGGTCGAGGCAGAAGACTAGAAAATCAGGTTAATGCTATGAAGGCAATTTGGTCTGGTGATGCAAGCAGCCTGGGTCATCGAGAAGTAGGGCCCCCAGTAGAAAAAGCGCCAAAAATCATTATGGGTGCTTTTGTGGATAAAGCCTTAGAAAGAGTTGGAAGAGTTGCAGATGGTTATTTAGCTGGACCGGATGGGCCGTCAGAAGTTGAGCGTAAGTTTTCAGTAGTAACTTCATCCAGGGAGGCATCTGGTAAACAAGGTAAGCCTAAGCTTATAGGGGGAGTTTATTACGCGCTGGGTGATTTAGAGCGTGGTAAAGAATATATGCGTCATTACTATGATTTTGTATTAGACGAAACAGACTGGAGCGTTGAAAGTATGATGGTTCAAGACGCTGACTCTGTAAAAAATTTGATAGCAGATTTCGAATCTATTGGAATGGATGAATTGATTTTCCACCCATGTGTTCCGGAATTAGATGAAATCACACGACTAGCTGACATAATAAGTTAGTTACCTTCGGGGTTTCAATTTTCAGCACAAAAGCTTAAAACTAAGCTATTGAACTCTTCATGAAACTCTATGTGCGGCCAGTGACCACATCTCTCAAACGTGTGTAACTGGACATTTGAGAATTCTTGGACGAAATTTTCGGCATGATGAATTGGAACGATCTTGTCGTTACGTCCCCTTAATAAAAGTACCGGTGCCTTTATTTCTGATAAGCGGTCTATTAAGACCAATTCAGGATTAAGCCCGTTTAATGATACGCCTGTCCGGAGTATCTTGAGCATAGCCGCTTTATTGCCTGGTTCTTTTCTATACTGATAAATCATTTCTATTAGGTCTGGTTTAATCAAGTCGGTGTTATATAAGATTTGCTTCAGTAAGTGTTTGGTGCTTGTACGAGTGGGTGTTGCAATAACTTCCCCGATGCCTGGTAAAGTCATAAATCTAAGAAACCAAGCTATATCATTTTGTAAACCTGCACTACCTTCTAATACTAATTTACTGACCCGTGCTGGATGCTCCAGCGCCATAGCTAAAGCCAATAATCCACCCATAGAATTACCTACTATGTTGGCTTTAGGTATGTTCATCTTATCCATAAATTCGAACATAAAATTTACAGCTTGATCTAAAGGCTTTTTGGATATTGATTTGTAAGTTTTACCATGTCCAGGTAGATCAACAGCGTATACGGAGTGCGATTTAGATAAGCCATCGATATTTTTGTACCAGTTTGCTGAGGCTGAACCCAATCCATGGACGAGTATTAACGGAGGGCCCGTACCCATTTTGAAATAACAAACCTGTCCTCCGCTCAGCTTAATAATCTCTTCAGTTCCCGGCATTTCTAATGTGGCAGATACAAGTTTGTTTTTGTTATTTGAATGCTGGTATGACATCTTCCTGGAAAATTTGAATTGACTCCCAATCGAATGGGGCTCTAACTACTATATTTAAACCTTCAGCACCAGCGTCTATATATTTGCTGATACGATCAATAGCTTTGTCTTTAGTGCCTAGCAACATGCCTGGACCTTGAGTTTTAACCCTTTCTCCATACAGCGTCTCAAATTCATCTTGTTTTCTTAGAGCGTCTTGCTCCGATGAACCCATATAAAACCCAACATTAACGGTACGAAAAATCTTATCCGGGTCTCTTTGCTCTTTTTCGCACCAGCTTTTTAGAACGCTGATTTTATGTTTGTAATCTTCCGGAGAAATATATGGTACATTCCATGCATCTGCGTATTTCGCAGCAAGTTTTAAGGTGCGTTTTTCTCCACCGCCACAGATCCAAATAGGTAAGTGTTCTTGCACAGGTTTAGGATCACATTTAGCATTGTGAACGCTAAAGTGATTTCCTGAAAAAGATGTCGTTTTATTGGTAAGCATTGAGTCAATTATTTGTACGGATTCTTCAAGCATATCGAGTCGGGTACCGATGGGTGGGAATTCTATACAATAATCGTTATATTCAGTTTCTAGCCAACCAGCTCCTAGTCCGAGCTCGAATCTGCCGCCGGAAATATGATCAATAGATGCGGCTGCATTTGCTATAACGGTTGGATGCCGATATCCAACGCAAAGTGCAAGTGCCCCAATACGGACGTTTTTTGTGACATTTGCAAGAGAAGCAAGCATCGAAATAGCTTCAAAACATGGGCCCCCTTCATCTGGTGCCGGGTCAGCATAGAAATGGTCCCATGTAGACACAAATTCAAATCCTTGCTTGTCAGCCATTTGCCAAAGGCGTTTTAAGTCCTGATAAGAAACATACTGGACTCCAACATGCATTCCAAATTTAAAACCCATATATTACTCCGTACTTATTGATGCTCTTTTATGCTCAGCTTTACCGATCATTTTGTCTGCCTCATGAGCTTCAATCGAATATGAAAACTTTTTGCCATCCACTTCAATTATTGTTACTGATATTGTAACCGTCTGATCGATTTTAGTAGGAGCTAAGTGCCTTAATTTATCTACTGCATATCCTACCGTAGCATAGCCTTCAGGTAACCTGGAGTCGGTGATTTCAATACATGCGAGTTCCATAATGTGTAAGAGCGATGGAGTCGATAGGACATCGTTTCCAGTTTTTCCTGTTCGATTAACAGTCATATCTTTAGTGACTTGGTAAATCACATCCTGAGAGTCACCCGGTTTTATTATTGTTGCATTCATAATTACTCCTAGTTTTTACTAAACATCTCGCGTAGTTTATTTTTCTGAGTTTTACCTGTATTTGTTCTAGGAAAATCATTTAATATTTCAATTTTTTCGGGAATTTTTGATTTCGACATTTTCTTAGAACAGTATTCTTTTAATTCCTCTTCTGTTACCGATTGGTTCGGCTTGAGTGTAACGAAGCCTATTATTGCTTCGTCATACATGCTATCTGATATACCGACCACAGCTGCATCGCCAATTGCTTCATGTAATTTTATGACTGATTCAATTTCTCCAGCAGAGATGTTTTCTCCGGAGCGGCGTATCAAGTCATTTGCCCGGTCAACAAAATAGTAATACCCGTCGGAATCAATTTTGACGATGTCTCCAGTGTATAGCCATCCATTCTTTATGGCATTTTTAGTAGCCTCGTCATTTCTATAATAACTTTTTAGTATAGTCACTCCGGGGATACCTTTGACAATTAACTGACCTGCTTGCCCTTGAGGCACTTCGTTTCCAGACTCATCTACGACTCTACATTGATACCCAAATGCAGGGAACCCAATGCTGGAATTTTTCCGCAAACCGTCTAACGGATTAACCAGCGGTTGCCCCATCGTTTCTGTCATTCCGAAAATTTGGAGCAGCGGTATCTTAAACCGAGTTGCCAATTCCTTATACTGATCGTCAGTCAAGTTTTGAGCAAATATCATCAGTCGGAGATTATGTGATTTATCAGAGTCTTTTGGCTTTTGAGCTAGAATCATTCGCATAGGAGTCGAAAGACTACTCGATACAGTGCATTTATATCTACTCAATTGCTCAACAAATCTGGAAGCCGAAAATTTTGACATTAGGGCAATACTTGCACCTACTGTCAGGGCTGTCATCGTAGAGTAATATTGGGCATTACCATGGAACAGCTGTAAATGCAGGTGCCATCTATCATCACTGGTTAAACCTACATTTTTAGATATTTGTTCACCCAGAAATATGTAATTTGCATGAGTAACTATTACTCCTTTTGGAAGCGAGGTGGTGCCAGAAGTGAATAAAATCGCCGCTTCATCATCAGGAGTTATATCGTCTGAATTATAGCTTTTAGGTTCATTTCTTGTAATTTGTTCAAAACTTAAAGTGCTTTGATCTTCGTTTCGGAAATCTCCAATAACTAATATTGTTTTCAGAAAACGGCATTTGGACCTAACAGTTTTTACAGCCTCAATTAAATCTAATTGTGTGATTGTCAGGACAGACTCCGAATGATTTATCGGATATATCAGCTCATCTGGAGGCGATATTGGGTTGGTTGGAACCATAACAGCTCCGATTTTAGATAAGGCAAACCATCCAAATAAAAATTCCGGGCAATTATTTAAATGGATATTTACCTTATCTCCCTTCTTTACATTCAGTTTCATCAAGGCGTTAGCTACTTGATTGACTTTTTCATTGAATTCTTTGTAAGACCAGGTACTGGGTTTTCTGTCCATATCTTCGAATATCAAGAAGGTTCGGTCTGGGCTTGATTCCGATCGGTGATCAAGCAATTTCGGAAGGGTTCGGTTTCCGACAATACTGTGGAGTTGCAGGTCTGAGACCATTATTCTTCCCCGGTAAGTTCTTTTCTGACCAGCTGAGCTCCTGCTGTCATTGAATTTAATTTTTTAATGGCTAACCATCTCGGAACGGCAAAAAATCCACAATCAGGGTTTATCCATAATTTTTCAGCAGGGACAAATTCCAACAGCCTTTTTATGCGTGTGGCAACATCTTCAGGGCTTTCTACATAAAAAGATTTAACATCTATGACTCCAGCACCAAGTTCTCTAGATTCAGACACCGATCTCCATAGATCCACGTCGACAAATTCTCTGTTAGCAAATTCTAGTACTAGTTGATCTGCTCTCATATCGTTTAATAAAGGCCACATCCAAGCGTATTCCCGCTTGCCGCGAGGGCGTGAATCTAGATTTCCAAAACATATATGAAGTGCAAGTTTTGCGTCTATGTCTTTTACACATGCGTTGTACAGGGATACCCATTCATTCAATTCTCCTGGAACTATCGCGAAAGAAGGTTCGTCAATTTGAATAAAATCCGCTCCAGCATTTACAAGCGCTTTGAGTTCACTATTAATAATGGTGGAGAATTCCCAAGCCATGTCGAGCCGGCTCTTATATGCATTTTGGGGTCTAATATGCATGGAAATAGTAAGGGGACCTGGGCACGTAGCTTTTATTGGCTTTGCTGTTACTTTTTGTGCATGGGTAAACTCTTCAACAATACCTAATCCGTCAGGAACATTGATCTTGCTAACTGTATGAAACCGCCTTGGAGAATCATAACCGGTTGGTCCAACAGTTCTTAATAATGGATCAGGCTCTATGCCGCTGATCCGTTTGTAAAAACCTTGAACAAAAAAGGAACGTCTCATTTCTCCATCGGTTATTACGTCGATGCCAGCTCGCTCCTGATCCAATATGGCCAGATCTACAGCATCATCATAAGTTTCCTTTATATCTGTTTCCCCATATTTGCCGGAGTCAATTTCTCCATTCATAGTGTGTAACCAGCTTGGTAGTGCATGGCTACCTACCACTGACGTGGGTAGTAAAGGTAATATAATTTTATCCATAATAAAAAACCCTAGAAATCTTTGTTGGTGATGATTTGAGTCTAATAGCGCTATTTAAAGCTTGCAAGCCCTTTAGCTATTCTTGTCTTTACTGAATCAGTCCAATTTTTATCACTTTTGTAAAAACCTTGACCAGATTTTGAGCCGAACAATCCTTTATCAATCAATCTTTTAAGAGGTGCAGGAATGTCGGTTTTAGAAGCTAGTGTGGGAGCAACTTCTCGATATATTTTTTCAATTGTATCCCAGCCGGCTAGTTCCCAAACTTCAAATATGCCAGCAAAAGCCCACCTTCGCCCGGTGCAATATTTAATCGCTTTATCTACGCCTTCAATATCGGTGATCCCATTTTCCACTAACCATAGTGATTCTCTTAACAAAGCAATCTGTAACCTGTTAAGTATAAATCCCTCAACCTCTTTATTGACCACGATAACATTCTTTCCGATACCCTCAATGAATGCCTTCGCGGTGTTCACTGTTGTATCAGATGTTTTGTCGCTTCGAACTATTTCTACTAATGGAACTAAATGTGGAGGGTTAGCATAGTGCATTACCAGCACTTTATCAGGACGTTTTGAGTGAGATGCATATAAGCTAGGCTTAAGGCTACTAGTATTACTTGCCAATATAGTGTGACTAGGACATAATTCACCAAACTTTTTAAACAATTCTTGTTTGATTGATACGTTTTCCGGAGCAGCTTCTATAACTAGGTCAACATCTCGAAGCTGACTTCCTAAATCATTACTTGTTTTGATTAGTAATTTAGTTTTGGAAATTTCATCAACTTTAATTTTTCCGGAATCCACTAGCCTTTTTAGACCGTAGTCAATATTCTCTTTAGCTGCATCTAGAATGTCCTGAGTAACGTCATACAAATTGACATGATATCCAGCAGCAGCTATTTCTAGAGCAATACCATGCCCCATTAAGCCAGCTCCGATAACGGCTATTTTTTTGATTTGATGTTTGTTCATTATTGGATCTTAGTTATGTTTAATTGTTTACAGGGCTACTTACCAAGTTAAGGCCTGTTTTTGGCTGACTAGGTATGTTTTTTAGGTTCAATTGGGTGAATTTAACACCGTGTTTCCGACATAGCAACCCACGGTATATGGGTACTCCATTGTCGCATGGTAATGATAGCCTAACTCTCCATGTTCATGGCCATGGCATAAGTCTAAATCCGTATTTGACATTTCAACCCCATCCCTCCCTCTGTAACCATATATTGGAAATCCGTCATTTATATATCCTACTATGCCCGAGTGGCCGTCACTTAGATATTCATTATCTAGTCGTTCAGGTATAAAGTGGTAGTGGTATTCATCTCTTGCTGGATGTCCGCCAAATACATCAACTATTTCCCTGGCGACAGCGTCTTCACCACGTCCATCTGATGCATTAAAAATCACAACTCCGTTCTTTGTTACTCCAATTGCACCTAACGAAACACAGGTTGGAGACAAAGACTTGGAAGGGTTTGATGGATAGGTAAATTCAGATTGACTTGAACGTGGTATCCCAGGGTTTCTATCGATCTCGGTAAGCGTGGCGTAGTTGGTCATAGGCCAATCGCCCATTTTTCCATCCACTGGTAGATTGTTTATATTTATTTGTCGTTGCCCAGCAGAGATTGTTTCAGTGTACATTCCTGTTTCGAGTGTAAATTCACCTTCTGGCAACCAAGGTTTTTTGAAGAAATTCCAGACATTCTCTACAAAATCAATCCATGTAATCTTAGATTCTATCGAACCTGGGGCGTTAGGATTAGTTTCGTGACAGGAATATAAATACCCCTTTTGTGTGGGTATTGACGTTGTATGGTAGTCATCGCCTAGTCGTAATTTAGAGCAGTCAGGTCCATTTTTCTCCTCACAAAGCGTTGAAGTGATTGTAAAGTTTGAATTCCTCGTTGTACTTTGCGCATCAGATATAGCTTGTTCTTGATTATCATCAATAAGAGAGTCAACCTGCTCTGATTTAACTTCTTGAATAACTATTTGAGGTGTAGGCGTGGATGTACTTTCCAGACTTGCCTCAACGCTAACATCCTGTGCAAGGAGGCTTTCATCATTTGAAGAACCGCCTGCGCAACCGATGATCAAAGTGATGAAGAAAAATACTATTAATAAACCAAACTTATTCATATTAGCCCCAATGTTTTATATTTATTATTTTCCTTCAATAATTACAACGATTTAAAATGAAATAAAGTTGTACATATTAATTGAATTACCTGACAGTTGAGGTGAGATGAGCTCTAATAAATTGATCTATTATGGCAGTCAATGACTTTGGAGTAGGAGTTCATGTTGCTATCAGAAACATGTACCCAACTAACAGCATAGGTACTGAAGGTTTCATTGGTGCCACCTTTTATAAAAATGGTCAGTCTTTATTTCTTACTAGTTTAAATACTAGAATCAATAAGAATACTATGGCAACTAGGATTAATAATTTTAAAACAATCATCTTAAATTAGTGCCTTACTATACGATACCTGGCTATTAAGGTCTTTGTTCTTTATCCACATAATTTACCGAGTAGTAGTAATTCTTTCATATAATTTAATAAGTACCGCCCATTTTTAACAGCCCCGTTGTTCCTATGTTTTTTAATTGATAGAGTAAGTCGTCAAGTATAGTTGAAGGAAAACTCTATGAAAATCACTGATGTTAAATATAAAAGTTACCGTTGGCCGATAGCTAAACCTATACGAAATGGTAAACATGTATATCCTGAAGCAGGACTTAACATTATTCAAATTGACACAGATGAAAATATTTCAGGTATAGGTTTAATCGGTGGTGTTCATAATTCTGAGGAAATGTTCGCTGCAATTACAAGTCACTTCAAAGAAACTTTAATGGGGCAAAACCCTTTTAATACTGAACGTATATTTCATGATTTGTGGCAACCTAAAATAATTGGACGTAGAGGAATGACTACAAGAGTTATTAGTGGTATAGATATTGCTCTTTGGGATATTAAAGGGAAATATACTAATCTACCTTTGTATAAGCTTATTGGAGGACAATTTAATAAAAAAATACCAGTGTATATTGCTGGAGGTTACTATGAAAAAGGAAAAGGACTAAAAGAATTAGCTGATGAAATGAGTAATAACATTTCTTCAGGAGTTACAGCAGTAAAAATGAAAATTGGAGGTGCATCTATAAGTGAAGATGTGGAAAGAGTTAAAACTGCTAGAGCCTCTATAGGGCCAAGTATTAAATTATTAGTAGATGCAAACTGTGCCTATAGTCGTTATGAAGCTATAGATATATCAAGGAAAATTGAAGATTATAATATCTTTTGGTTTGAAGAACCTCTTTCTCCTGATGATTATGAAGGGTATAAAAAATTATCTCAGGCTACGGCCATACCAATAGCAACAGGGGAAAATGAATATACTAAGTATGGCTTCAGAGATTTAATTAAAAATAGTTGTGCTTCAATATTACAACCTGACGCATTAACAATGGGAGGAATTTCTGAATTTTTGAAAGTTGCATATTTAGCTCAAGCAGAAAACTTACCGATATCTCCGCATGGGAATCAAGATGTACACATACACTTAATTTCAAGCATATCCAATGGCTTGTTATTAGAATATTATAATGGTTCTACAGACCCAATGTGGTTAGATATGTTTGAAGAGCCATTAAAAATTCAAGATGGTCATGTAATTGCTCCCGAAAGACCTGGATTAGGGATTAATTTAAACCATTCTGCTATTTCAAAATACCAAACAAACTAAATAATAAGTGCTGAACCAGTGTGCGTATTCTCAAATAACGCTTACCTATACCAGAGATAACGATTGTGCGAGAAGTTACTAACAGTACACAATGATAAATTTTTTCATAAAATAACTCCAGTTGATTTACTGCCTAGGTCTTAGTAAGTGAGGTATGTTTAATTGCTTATGGGGCAACATCTGTTCACTAACTAATCTAAGTAAATCCCATTCCTTTTCTTCGATGACATTTGAAATCATAGTCCACAGGTCCTTCTTAGAATTATTAATGAATCCGTTAGCCCTAAGTGATTTAAGTCGGTCATCAACATGGTTCTCTAAGTTTTCCTCGAACCATAGAGGATATAAGCTCATCCATGTGGTTTCATTTGGGTATGGTCGCTGCATACGATCCTTAACTGTAGTAATTATTTCAGCTCTAGTTTTATCTATTGAACTAGATACAGCATGGTTTCCTCTGAAGTAAGCTTTCTGCTCTTGCCATCTAGTAGCTTCATGTTCCCAACATCTAAGTATTGCTGCGTCTATGATTGCTGCCGTGGGACCACCATGTTTTTCCATGTCTAAATATTACCATTTAAGTATGGATTTAAGGTAATTCAGGACGTGTTTTAACGTGGGCTGAGGTTCAGGAAGATTGCCATGCAGAGCAGAAAATACAAGGTTGGTTAATACTAACTGTGTTTCTGACAATTTAGAAAATCAAGCTTAAAATTAAGACCCCGGATGGCATATTATTCATATATTAGTTATATCAATAACCCCTAACCTAAAAAATTATATTATTTAAATTCTTCCCAAAATTCAATCCATGTGACTGGACCGTCTGAGTCATCCAATAGTGGGGTCAGTTTTTCATTAACATCACCGAAATCAGGAAATTCATTCTCTTCTCTATAAGGAGAGTCTAATATTTCACTAGCCCATTGCATATATACCCTGTTTAGTTCATTCTTTGGGGATGGGAGAGTACCCGCATTATAATAAACTATAGTTTTACCACGTTGTCCAGATTCAGTGTAAATATTTGTAATTTTTTTGAGTAACTTGGCAGCCTCTCTGCTTTGACCCGGTTTAACTTGGTAAGCTCGTCTTATAATGTACATGTTTAATCCCTCTAATTGTAAAATATTTTTCTAGCGTGATTCTAACAGTATTAATCCTGTTAAGAATAAATATTTTAGATGTTTTATA
>QGNM01000057.1 GCA_003228095.2 Chloroflexota bacterium
TTAGCGTCATGAACAACGTATTTCTTCCTTACACCTATCGACTTTTTATATAAAGGATGGCGTCGCCTTCTATCAACAGCCACAACAACCGTTTTATCCATGCCGTCTGTGACAACTCTTCCTATTTTTGTTTTTCGTGATTCAAAACTCATTAAACTACCTTGGACAATTCTCTTTCTCTAATAACAGTTTTTATTCTGGAAATTTTCCTTTTAGTCCGATTAATTTCATTAACATCAGACAATTGCATCGCAACCGACTTAAACCTAAGATTCATTAAGGCACTCTCAGTGTCCTGCAATTCATTAGACAATTCCTCTACATTCAACGCTCTTATTTCATTAATATTCACAACTATGACCTCATCAACCTATGCAATTAGCCCTAAATCCCATGCTTTTTTACAATCTTGGTAGCAATTGGCAATTTTGCTGCCGCCAGCCTCATAGCTTCTCGCGCAACCTCTTCAGGAACGCCAGCCATTTCAAACATAATTCTTCCCGCCTTTACCACTGCTACCCAATGGTCTACAGCCCCTTTACCTTTACCCATTCTTGTTTCAGCAGCTCTTGCCGTAACAGATTTATCAGGGAACACCCTGATCCATATTTTCCCGCCGCGCTTTGCATGCCTTGTCATTGCCCTACGAGCAGATTCAATTTGCCTAGCGGTAATCCAGTGTGATTCCATAGCTTTCAAACCATATTCACCAAGGTTTATGGTGCTACCTGCATTTGCCACACCTTTTAAGCGCCCTCTATGATGATTACGAAACTTAACTCTTTTAGGTTGAAGCACCGTCATCCTCCTTAGGCTTAGATATTACTTTTGTTTTTTTAACTGTTTTTTTAACTGCCTTAGCTCGAGTAGCAGTTTTAGGCTTTTTAACTTTAGCTGTTGCCCGCTTTGTTTTTGCCTTAGGAGCAACCATAGGTTCTGCCTCAACTACCTCAGCAGTAGGTTCTGCCTCAACTACCTCAGCAGTAGGTTCTACCTCAACCACCTCAGCAGTAGATTCTACCTCAACTACCTCAGCAGTAGGGTCTTCCGGGCTTAACGTAACCTCGATTGGCAACATGTCTTCTAGTTCCGCTTCAGCTATTTCAGCCTCATTCACTACATCACCATAATAGATCCAAACTTTAACACCTATTCGACCAAAATCAGTGGCGGCTTCAGCTATCCCAAAGTCAATATCAGCTTTTAATGTATGTAATGGAACCCTTCCTTCTCGAGCATTTTCAGTTCGAGCTATATCCGCGCCTCCCAATCGGCCAGACACCTTAACGCGAACACCTTGTGCTCCGCTTTGCATAGTCCTACCCACTGCTTGGCGTATAGCCCTTCGAAACGCAATTCGCCTCTCAAGCTGATCGGCCACTCCTCTAGCTACCAAATATGCGTCAAGTTCAGGTTGTCGTATCTCCTGGACATTTAAACGAGCTTTCTTACTGGTCAGCTCTTCAAGCATTTTACGTAACTCTTCAACTCTTGCTCCACCCCTACCTATTACAATACCTGGCCTAGCTGTATATATCGTAGCTATGAGATCACTTGAGTTTCTCTCAATTTCAATTTTCGAAATACTTGCATCAGGATACTGTCCAAGAATACTGTTACGAATTTGTAGATCTTCCAATACAAATTGTCGGTATTCTTTACCAGTCGGCGCGTACCATCTTGACTGCCAGTCCTTAGTTACGCCCAGCCTAAATCCTATTGGATGTGTTTTATGTCCCAACTAATTCACCGCCCCTTCTTGATCAACAACTACTGTTATATGGCTATTCCTTCTAAAAATTCGAGCAGACCTACCTCTAGCACGAGCCCTAAACCTTTTAGTTGTCTTGCCTTCATTTGCATAAATTTCTACCACTTTTAAATCATCTGCTCGAGTTGAAACTTCATTTTCTGCATTAGCATTAGCAGACTTAATAACTTTAGACACAACCTTCGCAGCAGGTGAAGGTAAAAATCTTAAGGTTATTAACGCTTCAGAGACTTTCATTCCCCTAACTAAATTAGCTATGAGTTGGATTTTTTTTACCGAAATTCCGGTATCTTTTACTATTGCTTTGGATGACATTTCATAAACCACTGTTAAATATTTAATCTATTACTTTACTGCACTGCGCTCGATCTATCTGACCTGCCTAGGTGTCCCCTAAAAGTTCTAGTTGGAGCAAATTCACCTAATCTATGTCCGACCATATTCTCACTTACAAATACAGGCAGATGCCTTCTTCCATCATGAACAGCAATTGTTAATCCAATCATTTCAGGCATTATCATTGACGCCCTCGACCAGGTTTTAACCACAACTTTTCCCGAACTATTCCGAGCTTTGTCAATTTTAGCCGCTAGCTTCGGATGTACAAATGGGCCTTTCTTAATTGATCTTGACATATGCTACTTTTGATCCCGCCTTCTAACTATATTCTTATCGGTTGATTTATTTCTGCGCGTTCGAAATCCCAATGTAGGCTTTCCCCAAGGAGTCTTCGGACTTGGCATACCAATAGGCGACTTACCTTCACCACCACCATGTGGATGGTCTCTTGGGTTCATTACTACCCCTCTCACTGAAGGTCTCCACCCCATATTCCTACGCCGTCCAGCCTTACCTAGTTTTGTATTCTTGTTATCAGTGGCTCCAATTTGCCCTATAGTTGCCATGCACTCACTAAGAATTTTTCTAACCTCGCCGGATGGCATACGTATTAAAGTTTGGTTGCCTTCCTTTGCAAGAACTTGAGCCGAACCACCCGCACTCCGAACCAGTTGCCCACCGGCTCCAGGATTCATCTCAATATTATGTACTGCGACACCTGTAGGTATCGACTTTAAAGGCAATGCGTTACCAACTTTAATTTCAGCAGATTCACCAGAAATAATTTGTGACCCAACCTTGAGGTCGAGAGGGGCAATTATGTACCTCCAGTCTCCATCTTTATATTTAACTAAAGCAATCCTTGCCGATCTATTAGGGTCATACTCTATGGAGAATATCTCTCCTGGTATTCCATGTTTATCTCTTTTAAAATCAATCTCTCGATAGCGACGTTTATGAGATCCACCTCTATGCCTTACAGAAATCCTGCCTTTATTATCTCTACCGGAACCTCTTTTCATTCCTTTAGTAAGCGATTTTTTAGGCTTACGTGTGGTTATATCATCTGTAGTTTGGAGAACCACCCCACGTTGCCCAGGAGTATTTGGTTTTAATTTTCTTAGTGGCATTACTTACACGCCCTCAAATATAGTTATAGTTTCGCCTGGAGCTAATTGCACAATGGCCTTTTTCCAAGTTTTCAAAACGGTTGGACGAGGGCCAAATCGCTTTGTCTTGCCTTTAGCATTCATGGTGTTAACTTTGATTACACTCACGTTAAATGCTTTCTCGATCGCTTTTTTTATTTCTATTTTAGTTGACTGTCGACTTACCTCAAAAACATACCTTCTCTGCGTTTCTTGAAGGAAAGTACTTTTCTCGGTAATTAATGGTCTTATAATGATTTCAGTAGAATTCACTTTACGTCCTCATCAACTAATTGCACATCAATAATGTTTTTCTCTCTAAGAAATGGTGACCCCCAAATATTTTCTGCATTTCGCACAGCTTCCAAGGTCATTACCACTTTGCTTTTCAAAAGCACATCAAGGGAATTCAACTTAAATGATGGGATCAGCTTTACCTTATCTAAATTTCTTGCTGCTTTAAATATTAGTGGATCTGAACCATCAGCAATTAAAAGTGTTGAGCCTTGAATTTTTAATGATTTTAGAATATTTGCAATATTTTTTGTTTTTATTTGTTCCAAGTTAAGTTTATCAATCACTATAAGGTTTCCATCACGAAGTTTACTAGATATTGAAGACCTCAAAGCAGCATTCTTCATTCTCTTAGGAGTATTTTGCCTATAACTTCTAGGGGACGGTCCAAATACTACACCTCCGCCTTTCCATTGAGGCGACCTTATTGATCCTTGCCTGGCTCTACCAGTGCCTTTCTGCTTCCAAGGTTTTCTTCCTCCCCCAGATACAGCTGCCCTATTTTTTGTACCGACCGTACCTTGTCTTGCATTCGCTTGCTGAGCAACCACAACCTGATGCACCAAGGCCTCGTTAGAAGGAGCATCAAATAAATGATCCTCCACGTCAACGTGTCCTAAAGATTTACCTTCTATGTCTAAAAGTCTAATTTTCACTGTTTTATATTTCGCTTATTCTTTGAGTTCTTTTTCAACCACTTCAGTAGTAGGCTCTTCATCAACTATAGGATCTTCAATTTCCGGTTCTTGTAATTCAACTATCAGTCCTTGACTTCTAAGGTCCTTTATACTTCTGCGTAAATACATTATTGAGTTTCTAGCTCCAGGAATCGCCCCTTTTACAAATATAAGGTTGCGAACACTGTCGGTTTGAACCACTTCAAGATTTTGGACCGTAATTTTTTCATCTCCATAATGACCTGACATCTTCTTGCCTTTAATCACTTTGCCCGGAGTGCTACCAGCCCCTATTGATCCTGGTGCTCTATGCCTGTCAGATTGCCCATGTGTTTTAGGACCACCATGAAAACCATGCCTTTTAATGGTGCCTGCAAAGCCCCTGCCTTTTGAATATCCTGTTACATCTACGCGATCCCCAGTGTTAAAGCTGCTTACACTTATGACTTGCCCAACATTCAATGGGCTATCGACTTCTGCCCCAGTTGATTCAGGATCAGGAAGTCTCACTTCGGCTAGATGTTTAAAATTGTTTCCGCTCGCAGAAAGATGGCCCGTCATTGGCTTGTTTACGGTTTTTGCTTCTTCAAACCCAATCTGAATAGCTGCGTAACCATCATTGTCTGCAGTTTTAAGCTGAGTAATTGTACATGGGCCTGCAACAATTGCTGTCACACAATCCATGTCCCCACTTTCCCTCACCATACTTGTAGTTCCTAATTTACGACCCAAAATAGCCTGTATTGTCATTTTATTACTCATGTCAGGCTACAACTTTATTGATATATCAACACCAGCAGGCACATTAAGGCTTGTCAGGGTGTCTATAGTTTTATTTGTGGGTTCTAATATGTCAATTAACCTGTTGTGAGTTCGGAGTTCAAAATGTTCTCTCGATTTCTTGAAAACATGCGGAGAGCGTATTACACAAAATCTTTTTATTGAGGTTGGTAAAGGAATTGGACCCGCAACCTGCGCGCCTGTTCTCTCTGCAGCTTCAACTATTTGACCAGCTGATTGATCTAATATTTTATGATCAAACGCTTTTAAAACAATTCTCATTTTTTGTTTCTTGTTTACCATAAGTTATATTGCCCTCTGCATTTCAACAACAGATTTTGGTGCCTCTTCAAAAGCCGAGAATTCTAACGAAAAACTAGCTCTTCCTTGAGTAAGAGATCTTAGAGTATTTGCATACCCAAAAGTTTCAGCCAATGGAATAGATGCATAAATGAGCTGAGTGTCCTCGACAGCATCAATGTTTTTAACCTGCGCCCTACGCCTACCCAAGTCTCCTACAACTTCCCCTAAAAAGTCGCTAGGCGAAGTTACCTCTAGATTCATCACTGGCTCAAGAAGATATCCCTTAGCTCGACTAAGCGCTTCTTTCATCGCCATTGACCCCGCAACGGTAAACGCCACTTCGGACGAGTCAACATCATGATAAGAGCCATCTAACAATATTGCCTTGACCCCCACCACCGGATATCCAGCGACAGGGCCCGCGCCTAAGGCCTGCTCAAGTCCTTTACGAACAGCAGGTATATATTGTTTAGGGACATTTCCACCTTTAATCTTGTCGACAAACTCAAACGTTTTATCAGAATCCAGTGGCTCTACTTCAATCTTTACATGACCGTACTGTCCATGCCCCCCACTCTGCCTGACAAATTTACCCTCAGCCTTTGAGGCAATCCTAATAGCCTCACGATATGCAACTTTAGGCTTCCCTACATTACCCTCAACGTTAAACTCGCGCCTCATCCTATCAACAATAATATCTAAGTGCAGTTCACCCATACCCGAAAGAACCGTTTGCCCCACCTCTTCATCATAAGAAACCCTTAAAGTAGGGTCTTCATCCGCCAGCTTTACTAAAGCTTCAGTCATCTTATCTTGATCACTTCTTGTTTTCGGCTCTATTGCAACAGAAACTACAGGTTCCGGAAAGGTAATCGACTCCAATAACACCGGAGCCGAATCATCACACAAAGTATCCCCGGTAGAGGTTCCCTTTAAACCTACAGCCGCAGCTATATCGCCCGCCTCTACTACATCAACGTCCGCCTTGGTATTAGCATGCATTTTTACTATGCGCCCAATTCGCTCTTTCTTTCCAGTAGTAGAATTAATAACCATCGCTCCGGATTTAACAGTCCCTGAGTAGGATCTAAAGTAAATCAGACGGCCGATGAAAGGGTCAGTAACAGCCTTAAATGCCAGTGCAGAGAATGCTTCGCTTGCATCTGGCTTTCTTTCTACCTCTTTACCTGTCTTCATTTCTCTTGCTATAACCGCAGGAACATCTAGCGGAGACGGCAGATATTGATTTACTGCATCAATCAAAGGCTGGATAGCTTTGGTTTTTAGGGCTGTACCCACTAGAACTGGTACGATTTGATTTTTTATTGTTGCCTTTCGTAAGGCAGTCTTTATTTCTTGGCCGCTAATTTCGGCATCTTCAAGATATTTAAGCATTAAGTCATCATCAAACTCTGAGACTTTTTCCACCAATGTTGATCTATATTTCTCCACTTCGTCTTTCATCTCATCCGGCACAGGGTGTTCTACAGGAATTTGCTCTCCTTCTTCAGGATATAAATAAGCCTTACGGTCAACTAGGTCTACAACACCTTTAAATGCCGCTTCGGCGCCCCAAGGAAGTTGTATTGCTACTGGATTTGCCCTCAATCTACGGACGATGCTTTCCATCACACGGTCTAAATCAGCGCCAACCTTGTCCATTTTATTCACAAAACATATTCGTGGAACTTGATATTTATCGGCCTGCCGCCATACAGTTTCACTCTGAGATTGCACTCCAGCCACTGCGTCCAAAACAACCACACCGCCATCTAGAACCCTTAAACTTCTTTCGACTTCAGCCGTGAAATCAACGTGCCCCGGGGTGTCAATAACATTAATGTTATATCCGTCCCAATTACAGTTAGTGGCTGCTGCCGTTATAGTAATTCCCCGTTCCTTCTCTTGCTCCATCCAATCCATAGCAGTGGTGCCCTGATCCACTCCGCCAATCTTATGGATTCGGCCAGCAAAGTACAGAACCCTTTCGGTAACTGTAGTTTTACCCGCATCAATATGAGCTATAAAGCCAATATTACGAGTTTTATTTAAATTATTTGTAGAGTTCATTAGATAATTACTTATAAAAAGTGGTCGGTTTTTTAAACGTTCCTACCAGCGATAATGAGCAAAAGCTTTATTAGCCTCTGCCATCCTATGCAAGTCTTCTTTACGCTTAACTGCAGTTCCTTCCCCTCTAGACGCGTCTATCAATTCTTGCGAAAGTCTTTCTGCCATTGGTCTTCCAGACCTAGATCTTGCTGCGGCTATAATCCACCTCATTGCCAAAGTCCTGCGTCTCTCCGGCCTTACCTCATTAGGTACCTGGTAAGTTGACCCTCCAACTCTTCGAGACTTGACCTCTAACATTGGGACTGTGTTTCTAATGGCCTGATCAAACAGCTCTATGCCAGGACGTTTAGATTTTTCCTCCGCGATATCAATCGCTGAGTAAACTACTTTACGGGCTATCGTTTTTTTTCCGCCTATCATTACCCGATTAATGAACTTAGCAACATCAGTACTCCCATATTTTGGGTCTGCATCTATTTCTCTTTTTACTGCTCTGTGTCTTCTAGCCATTTTTATATTTACTTTGCAACGATTGCGTTTTTATTTTTCTTACTTCCATATTTACTACGACCCCTCTGGCGCTTATCAACCCCAGATGCATCCAAGGCTCCCCTTACAATGTGGTACCTTACACCCGGCAAGTCTTTAACCCTGCCTCCGCGTAAAAGAACCACAGAGTGTTCTTGCAAATTATGCCCTTCTCCAGGTATATATGCAGTTACCTCCATGCCGTTTGTCAACTTTACACGCGCAACTTTTCGAAGTGCTGAATTAGGTTTTTTCGGCGTCATTGTCCTGACCTGGACACACACTCCTCTTTTTTGAGGAGAGCCAGACCCTGTTTCAGTTTTGTTTTTTAATGAGTTATATGTAACTCTCAACGCAGGCGCTGTTGCTTTCTTGATCTTGGACTTTCGCCCTTTTCTAACCAGCTGATTTACTGTCGGCATATTTAATCTTTAACCCTTAATACTATTAACGTCATACAAAATGAAATGCTTTCTGATTTTCGTCATGGGATATTACCAAGAGTACTAAGCCTTTCATCCGGGTGTTAAATTGCACAATTCAAACACCTCCGCCTAAACGGGCGGCAAACATAAATCTTATCGCCGTATGATTACTAATGTCAACAGCGAGGGAAGCAATGTTTATCAAATTTCCCAATGAGTGATCTTAGTCGAATTCGTTAACGCTATTATATTACAATTTGCTGTTTGAAAATAAATAAATTGAACTAAATTTGTTGAGTTCGTATAAAATCAGATGATCATTTAAATCGCAAAAAATTACATGGCAATTTCAAAGACAACAAATAATAACCAATTCGGACGTCTATCTATGGCCGCTGAAAACTATCTAGTTTCGATTTTTCAGTTAGATGAACTTGGCATAAAGGTTACCAACACTCAACTAGCAGAGCAATTAAAACGATTGCCTGAAAAAGAGGAACTTGGAACTACGTTGCCTTCAATTGGCGGAATGATTAGGCGCTTAGTTAGAGAACAGTTAGTAGAAATGCTTCCAGAAAAAGATATTGCATTAACTCATCGTGGTAAAGAAGTTGCCGAAAAACTTGTGAGAAGGCAAAGGCTAGCAAAAAAAATGGTTGTGGATTTACTAGGGCTGGAACCCCACAAAGCTCATGAGGAAGCCCATCGGCTTGAACACGCAATATCAGATGATCTGGCAACAAAAATTTCCGAGCGATTAGGAAATCCAACTACCTGTCCCTTTGGCCACCCCATTCCGGGGAGTGGGTTTGTGCAAGATAGATTGACAGTGCCTCTAGATAAAGTCAAAACAGGCAACACTGTAAACATAGATAGAATTCCGGAAGATGACCCCGAACTACTTAAATATTTTGTAGAAAACTCAATAATGCCTCAAAATGTTGCGGTAATAAAAGATGCATCTCCATACCGTGGGGTTATCACGTTGACGGCACATCAGAATGACGTAGTAATAAGTTATGAGATTTCTAAACGAATTTGGGTTACGCCAATTGGAGTACGTAAAAAAAATTAATAGTGTCTAGGCTTTAAACCTATCTTGGCTTTAATTCCTGAGTACAGACTTTGATTTTTAATTAATTAGACTGTAAATCTACAGTCCAAAATTTCTATCGACTTTGCTTGCGCATGATATATTCGACCAAATGCCAACGTTCTTTTTCAGTAAGTAGCCTGTTAAATGTAGGCATCGCTGTGGGATTAGATTGTCCAGCCATCTCTAAAGCAAATCCAGTTCGGCTTCCATATGATATCCAGGCAAAAATCTCACCTTCAGTTGCTTCAGCAGCTGAACCATCTATTAAGTTAGCTGGTGAGGCTCCACGAGTAAGATATTTTGCTACTGCTCCATCTCCTTGTAAGGATTCACCATGACAAACGGAACAGTTGACTCTATATATCTCTTCAGCTTCATCTTGCTGGTAACTATTTTCACTTGATCCAGACATGCGTAACAATTTATATTCTTCAGCGGTGTATTTAATTTCACCACCAGTAACAGGAATGGAGTCAGTTGGAGGGCCTATTGTTGGGCCTTCTTGATCATCGTAAGCCGGTGAATAGTGCATCTCCGAAAAAACTACTACAGCGTGACTTCCAGTTTCAGGGAAAGCTGGAAATTTGAGGTCAGCAATTCCAAGAATCCCTGTTTCCCCAGTATTACTGTTGTAACAACCGTTAAGCGTCATTGCTAAAAGAGCTACGAGCAATACTAATAGACCCCGAAATGCCTGATCGAGTACTAATGTAGTTTTTGATTGATTTTTATGGTTTCTGAAATTCATTTTCACGTTTTAATAGCCTAGATTAATCAAAATCAGTTTGTTCCCAACCTCTTTTTATGTCTTCAGGTTTTGTCTTCTTAAGTATTTCTTCAGCTTTAGATATTTTTTCCTCGGACGTAGTAACCGTAAGACCAATATACCCTTCAGTTACTCTAGTGTCATATGCACCCATAAAAATCCGAGGAAGGCGGGATTCAATGATTACTCCTACCACTGTGAAAATAATCGATCCTAGCATTGTGCCTTCATACATAATTATGGACATTGGAGGTACAGCCAGTATTGGTTTACCTCCTGTAACAAGTGGATATGCTAACTGTGTTCCTGCAGTTATTATTAGTCCTATAATAAACCCACATGCTGCTCCAACAAGCGGATATCTATATAAACCATGATGGGGTTCATCCTCTCCAAAAGCACCTTCAGGGTATGGAGTGCCAGTTAAGATTTCATATTCATGTCTTTCAAAACCTCCAGCTCGAACAGCATCGAGTGCGTCTGCAGCTGAATCTACATCTTTGAAAAGAGCTATAACACTACGGCTCGATATCATAACATTCCCCTTAACTCGTTTATCTTTTTTACTAAAAATTTTTCTTTATATAGCATCTTATTATTTCGATATTTTATTTTTATAATAACTATTCTCTAATAGATGCGGGCACAGTTTTACGACCGATCTGTATTTCATCTCTAAGACGGACTCCTTCTTTCATGTCAAAAATTGGTATTAATGGAAACACCTTTGCAAACAACAATATACCCATGCCTACAAACGCAAATGTCGAGGTAACAAGAAGGATTTCAACAATACTTGGAGCATAACTGCCCCAATCAAACTCCAAAGGAGATCTACGCTGCAGACCAGGAACTATTATCAAGAATCGCTCCAGCCACATACCAATATTAACTAATATTGTTGTTATAAACATTCCCATCGGGCTTCTTCTTACCTTCTTAAAGAGCCATGCGGGTACAGGAATAAAATAAGCAGTAAGCATAAATACAAGGAATAATGGTCCCATAGGTTGTCTAAATATTTGCCACTCTCTTAATGCGATTTCAGATGACTCAAGAGTGTATAGCGCAAATATCCACTCAAGCGCAAAAAAGAAGAACCATGTAGTCGCTACAATTATCAACAACCTGCCGATTGAGTCAAAATGATCCGGAGTAATATATTTATCCCATTTCCATAGCCAAACCATTATTGCCATCAACATGGCCACTGCAGAAACACCTGAGTGTATTGCGCCAATAATGAAGTAAGGGGCGAAGATTGTCGAATGCCAGCCTTCAACACCGATTGATACAGCAAAGTCCCAGGAAACTATACTGTGAACTGACACGAATACAGGTAACACTAAAGCAGAAAGCAAAATTCCTGCTACCGCTTGTAGCTTCCATTGCCTTGGTGTGCCTCTGAAACCCAAACTTAATACAGCGTATATTTTCCGCTTAAATCCAGTTGCCCTATCTCTCGCCGCTGCCAAGTCTGGAATTAAAGCAATAAAAACAAATAAGGAGCTACCAATAAGGTAGGTACCAACTGCGCTTGGATCCCACACAAAAGGGGATCTAATGTTTGGCCATATTCCTCTTGAGAAATCATATGGGCCTATCCAATATAGGCGCCATGGCCTCCCAACGTGGAACATGATATTTGTTAGGGCAGCAATCAGCGAAAACAGAGTCATTACTTCTGCTGCTCTTGTTACGGGTCTTCTCCATTCGGCTTGAGTTAGTCGCAATATAGCTGAAACCATAATTCCAGCGTGACTAATTCCAATCCAAAACACAAAGTTAGTTATATAAAA
>QGNM01000058.1 GCA_003228095.2 Chloroflexota bacterium
CTAAGCCATATAAAGGGATGAAGTTACAAGGTGTATTTTCTCATCTATCTTCTGCTGATGAGGCAGATTTAACCTATACTAAAAAACAAGTATCAATGTTTAAAAAAGTGATTGATCAGATAGAAGTATTTAATAATGATCAAGTGATTAGACATGTAGCAAATAGCGCGGGAGCTCTACTACATAAAGGATCTTGGTTTGACATGGTAAGAGCAGGTTTATCTTTATACGGAGTCAATCCTGCGAACGCTAAAGCTCCTATTGATCTTCAACCAGTGATGTCATTTAAAACTAGAGTAGGTTTTATAAAAAGCGTTTCTGCAAATACGGCTCTTGGATATAACCGAACGTTTAAAACTAAAAAAACCTCAATTATTGCAACGCTACCAGTTGGATATGCAGATGGATTAAATAGGCTGTTATCAAATAAAGGACAGGTAATAATAAATGGAAATTATGTACCAATAGTAGGAGCTGTTGCGATGGATAGCATATTAATAGATATCACTGAAGTTCCAGGAGTGAAGTCAGGAGATGAAGTCGTACTTATTGGAGAGCAAGGAAATCTAAAGATTTCAGCTTGGGATGTGGCTAAGTGGAGTTCTACTATTCCGTATGAAGTGCTTTGTGGAATAACTTCTAGAGTTCCACGTTTTTATAATTAAAGTTACTTGATTATTTGAATCAGATATCTGTCTTATGTATTGCCTTTTAGTTCTCTTTTGACTGCATATAAACAAAATACCGATATCAAGGCTGAAATTAAAAGAAACACAACTCCAATTATTTGACCGAAACCAAGAGTAACTACTAATAATCCCCATGCGAATGGACCGACCACGGTCGATAATCTGCCTGTAACACTCATTAGGCCAAAAAATTTACCAATATCACTCTCTGACTTACCTCCATTATCAACGGTTATGTATGTGAGTAGAGGGCGGTCTGTTGACCATACTCCAGCAGTAAATACTCCACTTGATATACCTATTACCCACCAAACGTTTGGAGACAGGCCTAATGTTGGGATTGCAATACAGGCTAGAATGTTTAAAACCCAACCAAACAAGATAATGTTCATGGATCTGATTGGCCCTATAATGTCATTAAGTTTCCCCCAAAGCGGAGCAAATGGGATGGCTACAGATATACCTACAATTAATACTAACATTGCTTCAGACGTCGTGAGTCCGACTGTATCTGTTGCAAAAAGTATTGCGATTACAGAAGCGGTTTGGATTGCAAGATAATACCAAAAACGCCCAGTAAAAAACATCAAAAGGCCAGGAATTTGCCGAGCTTCAATAGCAGTAGCCATTAGGTCTCTAAATGCGTAATTTGCAATATTAACGAAAGTGGTATTTTCAATGAATTTCGCTTTTTCTTTCATTAGAAGTATTAGAGGTAATGCTGTAACTAACATTATAATTCCAGTTAGCCTGAACCCAAACACATATCCCATGCCTAATCCCCATGTGTCATCAATTACGAATATTGCCAATAGTATGGTGGTCAAAGAGCCTACATATCCCACACCCACACCTACTCCAGTGATAAAACCTCGATTATTTTTGTCACTGACGTCCGGTAGGAGAGAGTTATAAATAACAACAGCGGTGTGCAAGGCAATCAGTCCGATTACATACAAAATTATGGAAATAAACATGCTATCAAATGTGCCTATTAGGAAAGACGTGCCGATACCAACCAAAGAAAACACAGTCAAAAGTGGCATTCTTCTCTTTGCATTATCGGATAGTGCTCCAAATATCGGCCCCAACATTACATTAATTAACATAGCTACTGCCCATGTGTAAGTAATAGTAGCATCGTTGCCCCCCATGTCATCTCTTATCCATAGAGGGAATAGGAGTCCTACTGTGCTAGTAAAAAATGCTGTGGTAGAAAAATCATAAAGCCACCAAGAAAAAATAGCAGACCTATTAGGTTTATCTAAAAATTTATTCGACATGTTAGGCCTTTAATTTACAGAATGTTCCTGACACATTTGATTATTGCCAACCAATTAGGATTATGAATTAATGCATTGTGATCCGATGCATTGTCAACATATATTTTCAAGCTGATTCAGTCAACTATAGAAATTTGTTTATTTATCTCGATGCAATCAATTTTCAAGTTCTTGAGGGTCGTTGGTAAATTTAATCAAAATTCCAGCTGGCAGTAATAAGACTCCAAATTGTGCCGCAACAATCATAGCCAACTGCAAACCTGTTATTTGTTCTAAGAAACCAGTAATTAGTGGCCCTATAACCAAGCCAAGACCAAACGCTGCCATAACTGTTGCGATAGCTATCGGAATGCGATTAATTGTTACACCTTTTAATTTAAATGCTTCAGTATAAAGAATAGGGAAGTATGCTCCAGATATGCCAGTGAAAACCACTAAAATAAGTAATATTGCCCGATTGTCTGTAAGGGTAATTAAAGTGTAGCTAGCTACCATAATGACAATAAGTACGACCATGACAAGATTCGCATAAGACATTTTCCCGAAAAATTTAGACATAACAAGTCCAAGAATTCCGCCAGTTACAAAGTTAACCGCGAGAATTATGCCACTCCAACGAAGTGAGATTCCTTTATCATCAGCTAAAGTCGGGAAAAAAGTATTAAATGATGAAAAGACAACCGCGGCTGCAGCGAATCCCAAACAAGTTAAAAGAAGATCTTTATGTAGTAGTACTTTTATAATTGGAGTTGCTGGATAAAATTCAGTATCTACTTCGCCAGTTTTTCCATTACCTAATGGGTTTTTATTTTGCCGTCCTAACAAAGTCCATACTATTGCGATGAAGCCATATACGGCTCCCGATAAATAAAGTAATACACGCCAATCGTTAAGGGCTTCTAGTAAAATTGGAGTTAACATAACGCCTATTGCCATTAAAAACCCAAAAACAGCATTTTGGATTGCATTAACAAACAGGATCTTATTAATTGGGAACCACTGATAAATTAGCTTAGCTCCTGGAGGTTCCATTGTGACCAAAGCTATGCCGAAAGCAAATCTTCCGATTAAAAGTACCGCGAAACTAGGAGACCAACCTTGCAAAACCAGTAGTAAAGCCCCTAAAACTATCGTAGATGTTATTACAGCTATGGGGTTAAATCGTGAAGTCCACCACGCCATCGGAATTGCTAAAAGTGCCTGTCCTAAAAAAGCAGAAGAACCAAGGATTCCTTGCATGCCTGGGGATAAATTCAGCTCTTCTGAAATTGATGGTAGTAATAATCCAATGGTAAAAACCATGATGAATCCAAACATCGTAGCTACCAGCCAAAGACTAATGACTATCCAGCCATACTTTTGGGTTTCACTGTTCATTTTAAATACAATCTCTTTTAGAGTTCCTGGAATAGCAACGAGAATCATAAAATCAGATGCTTTATTATGGAATGCCCAGGAAGGGACTCGAACCCCCACTCCCTTGCGGGAAGCAGATTTTAAGTCTGCCGCGTCTACCATTCCGCCACCTGGGCACATAAAAGTTATGAGACTTACATATAATATACTGGCTTAGCTGTGATTATTAAAGCTTATGTTTTTGTTTATATCAAACGTTTATTTTTTCCTGGCTACTTTATTAGATTTTTACCATTTTAATTATTCTTTGGCCTGATCCTGATGCAGCTCCATCAGAGGTTACATTGCCTATGTATATATTTCCTCTCGAGTCAACGGCACACCCATGAGGTTTACGAAAAATGCCAGATCCTTCGGTGTTAACGCTGCCATCTGCATTACCCCATTTTGCTAAAAGTTTTCCAGTTTTATCAATAATTGAAATCCTACCGAGATGTTCAGTAACAACAAAGTCGCCATCGGGATTTTCATGTATCTTGCTTGGCATAAATAATCCACTATAGATACCTGTAAACTTTCCTGTTAAATCAAAAACTTGTATTCTGTTATTCATTCGATCACATACTAATACCCGGTTTTTGGAATCAATGTATAAGCCATGTATTAAATGGAACTCTGCATCCTTACTCTTACCTGGAGAACCCCAGCTATGAATTAAATCTCCATGTCGTGAAAATCTATGAATTTGGCAGTTTGCATACCCATCTGATATATATATATCCCCATTTTGGCCTATCCTGACTCCACTAGGAACATTAAAAGGGCCAGCCGCATTGGGAACAGGGTTCTGCCAATTGGTATCGCGACCAATTTCAAGGCTATATCCAGTTTTTGATGGACTGGCGTATTCTCCCAAAGACATGATTAAATCACCGTCTATGGTGTATTTTAAAACTTGATGAACGTTACGGTTTACTAAATAAACACAGCCCGAGGAGTCAAAATCGATTCCATGGATATTCTCGTATTCATGAGGCCAGATCTTTAGTAATTTACCGCTGCTTTCAAAAATCAACAATTGTTTTGTCGGTATATTAAATACCCAGACATTATCTTCAGTATCAACAGCTACGGCAGCACTTTCCTTGAAGGAATGTTTTTCCGGAGGGATACCCCAATCGGTAATCAGCTGGTATGAATGTTTTGTTGATGTAAGTATCTTCAAGTGTTAAAGACCTTGATTGTTAACCCAATAACCTCCTGTTGGAGTGCGTTTAGTCACTGGTTTATTCGCCGTATTTCGGAAATCTTCTACTCGATCTTCTGGTGCGAACCTCAAGGTTTCTTTAAAGTGTTCAATATCTCTATATGACCATTTGTTCTCAGAGGTAACTAAGAATGTTTCAAATAAGATGTCATCCGGGGCATTCATAGCCAGAAGTATTGCTTGCACGGTATCGCGATGACTTAAGTATGTAGAGTAATCCTGATCTTCTTCTGGGATGCCAGACGGCCGAACCGTACCAATTCTTAGATTAATTATTGGCAATTTATATTCGTCAGAAAAATGTCTGGCTAGGCCTTCCCCTGCCATCTTTGAAACGCCGTATAGACCGTATGGATGGAAGTCATTATGAGTCATCATTTCCCATGACTTAGGAACGTTGTCGTATTCCCCATCTTCTAGATCTTTATATATACCTCCAGTCTTAACCACGCCTTTTATAGTAGCTCCGCTACTGGCGTTCACAACTCTTTTTACTCCAGCAAGCCTTGAGGCTTCGAAAACGTTGTATGTCCCATTAATATTAACCGCCATAAGTTGTTTCCAGTCAGCATCTACAAGAACGGCTGCTAAGTGAATAATAATATCTTGGCCAACAAACGCTTGTTTTATCGAGTTCAAATCAGAAATGTCTGCTTGTACTGTTTTTATGCCTTCGATATTAGTGCGATTTAAAGCTGTCAACTCATAGCTACCAAGTTGTTCCAGCTTTTCTTTTACGAGCTCGCCTATTAAACCGCTCATTCCTGTTATTAAAACCTTAGTTGTCATATTTGTAATCCTAGAATTTTATTAGCGCTCTTCCAGTTATCCTTCCATTTTCGAGGTCATCTATAGCTGTTTGAGCATCTTCCAATTTATAACTTTTGGTGACTAATTTATCGAGTGGAAAGAGTCCTTCCTCCGATAGTCTTAAATACATTGGGAAATCAATATCCGGTATGGCCGCGCCGTGGCTTCCTCGATACTGTCTTTGATGATATACAAAGTGTTCAGCGTTTAATTTAAATTCCGCCTGTGGCCATCCAATTAAAACTGCCATTCCTCCCACATTTTCTCCACCCGGGCCTCCACTTCTAACCATAGGTAATATTGCTTCATGAGTAGAGACAAGTCCCACGGCATCAAATGCGAAGTCGGCTCCAGTTTTTGTTATGTCCCACACTTTTGCATTTAAATCTTCTTTTGTTGAATTAATGGTGTGGGTTGCTCCCCATTTTTTTGCAAACTCAAGTTTTTCATCATTAATATCAACAGCAATTATTGGGTATGCTTGCATTAGTGAAGACATTTTTATTGAGGATAACCCAATACCACCTGCTCCGATTACTACTACCGATTGTTGTGCTCTAACTTTCGCTGTGTGAAATACTGCGCCAGCTCCAGTTAAAATTGCACAGCCAACTATGCTATTTTCTGGTTTTCCATATTTAGGATCAATTTTTACTACAAGTTGGTCACTTGTAAGACAATCTTCAGAGTATGTACTAAGTGGACCTTGGGCTAATTCACCTCTGAATTTTGCTCCGGTAACGATGCCGTCTATGAAATCACGACCTGGGTAACCTGCCCTTGGCACCCATGTAGTAATAGCCCAATCTCCTTCTTTAAGGTGAGTAACGTTTTTGCCTACGTGGCTTACTTGCCCGATCCCTCCATGCCCAAGTAATTGGGGACACATTTTTTTTGACAAAGTCTTAAGTTGATGAACCTGTGAAAGGCAAACGCCGGTGGCAATTTGTTTAACAATTACCTGATGCTCTCCAGGTTCTGGAATCTCCATTAAATCTATTGCCATTTCGTTAGGTGCAACCATTATGGCTGTGGGTGTCTTTAACATATGTGCTCTCCAGTGACGGGTTTAATTAATAGGTAAATCTTAAAACGTTTTAAAAAAAATGGCCAGTCATTGATAATTTCTAAGATATAATCAATAAGATGAAAGCATGATCCTCTGTTGTATTGACTTAATCGTTAATAACAGAGGTGTTTTTGTTTGAACTTTTTTAGAAACATATCGTATTAGAGGTTTAGTTTGAATTTAAAAAATATTAGAAAACAACCATGGGTACAAATTCTTATACCTGGTCTTATAATGGCCGTTTTTGCTGCAATTCTGATTTTGGCGGCAGACACATGTTATTCTAAAGGCTATAGTGGCCCAGCCCTTGACGAATCAAAAGCCGATATTGTTATCAGTGTGGCGAGTTTTGATGATGAATATGATGATACGATAATCGCTATTTTTAAATATATGACTGAAAGTGCTTTTGGTTATACCGTTGAAGTTGTGGAGACCACAGATGACAAAGCCAAAGAGTTGATGGAAGATGGAATACTACACGTTATATTAGCGGCCTCTCAACCTGACACACAGTCATGGTTTAAATCTGCAGTTTTATCCGGAACCATACTTGATGCTGGGCCTACTTATAGAACTGACGACTTTTCATATAATGCACTAGTTAACCTTAAACTTAAGACATTGGCTCCAGATTTATTTGAAACTGTAAATAATATGGAAATAGACTATGAATATCTTAAAGAGACTCATGATTGGTATCACGGATCTGACATGGTCCACGCCTTGCCGTTATACGAAGATGGGGTAAGATCAGCAGTGTATTATTTTTGGAACTTTAATTTTGAAAGTACCTGGAAAGCGTGGATGGCTTGGGCTCCCGCTGAACGTATTAGGCAATCCACCGAAAGATTTACGGGGTTGAGATATCCGGAACTGTATCTAGGGATAGAATATGATCTTGATAGATTCGGACGTAATTCTGACTAACATATCTAAATATCAAAAGACATTAATTCGTCAGTAAAAATTATTTCTCCATCAAAAACACTTTTTACATCCTTAATTGCTTGTTTTGCTATTTTGGGGTCAGATAAGTTAGGCCCAATGTGAACCAGAGCCAATTTTTTAACTCCAGCTTCTTGGGCTAATTGAGCAGCAGCAGTAGTTCCACATTGGCCAACTGATTCACCCATTTTTTCCATTCTATTTTGTTCATCCCAGCACATGCACAACAGTAAATCAGCATCTTTTGCTAAGTCGCGAACTGAATCGCAAGGTTCGGTGTCACCTGTAAATACAATGCTGCCAGCGGTAGTGTCAAAACGATATGCAAGTGAATCTAGGAATGGTTGCACATGTACTGCAGGAGCAGCAGTGACTTCCCAGTCCTGCCCGACATACACTTTTCCAGGACCTATGTCTTTCGCTAAAACTTCCGGAGCTGTCCTTGGTAGTGTTCCTCCACGATTCATGAACACTTGTTGACTCCCAGGAGCACCAATCCTGGCTTTCCAATCGTGTGCAAACATTCCTTCTGGTCCGATAATTTCTTTTGTAAGTTTTTCTGTTGGTGGAGGTCCAAAAACTTTTAGTTTATTTTCTTTACCTATACTTTGATCCCATCTACACAGTAGGAAGCAAGGATAGTCGATGTCATGGTCAAAGTGATGATGGGTAAAAAACATATAGTCAATATTTGTTGGCCATAATCCAACTTTGACTAATTTATGAGTGGCTGCGGGCCCGCAATCCACCATTAATTGTTCTCCATTGGGTAATTCCAAGGCAAATGAAGAGCCAAATCTTGTAGGCGTTGGCGTAGGTGTTCCTGCTCCGAGGACATGAATTCTAGCCAATGGGTTGAGTCCTTTTAATAACCACCAAATTTTGCACCTGTCCATGCATATTTTTTTGCCACCTTTTCATTTAAGTCGGTGCCCCATCCTGGACCCGAAGGAGTTTTCATACATCCAGATTTGATATCTGGCTGAACTGTTACTAATTCGTCTTTCCATGGAACGTCATCTACATCTATTTCCATAATTCTGACGTTAGGTAATACAGCACAAAGGCTAGCACTTATAAAGCTAGACAAATGGCTGTAATAATTATGAGGAGCTATATTGAGGTCATGAACTTGAGCTAAATCACCGATTTTTTTGGATTGAACAAACCCATTCCAAGGTATGTCGATCATGAATACATCAGCACAGTATTTGGAGAAATAGGGTAGATACTCCCTCATATAAAACAGGTTTTCCCCGGTGCATATTTTAGTGGTTGTGGATTCTTTTATTTGTTTAAGAGCATCTGGGTTGTAAATATCTGTTTCTAGCCATAGCAGATTAAATGGTTCTAGAGCTTTAGCTATACGCATTACAGCCTCAGGTTTGAAATTGAAATTAAGATCTAAATTTATATCTATATTAGGCCCAACTGAATTTCTAAAAGTCTCAATTAAATCAACTATATGCGCCAGCAATTCATTTGAAACATTTTGATCTGTTGTTCCGGGACCACTGTCGAATCCAGGGAAATATGTTTGAGCGGGATCTCCAGGAAATACAATATTTGTTTTTAGTGCAGTGTATCCTCTAGAAACAACTTCTTTACCTAAGTCAGATATATCCGATAGAGATTTTATAGGTTTAACGTTTAATAACTTGTGATTAAGGGCTCGTGTCGTGCCACAGTGTGACCAGTATAGACGGGTTTCATTTCTTGTTGGCCCACCAAATAATTCCACTACAGATATATCTAAAGCTTTTGCTTTAAGGTCGATAATTGCGTTTTCAATTCCGGCCATTGCTTTAGCGGCGATTCCTCCAGGTCCCTGAATGTTTTTGCGTGCCATATCCCAAAATCTCATTTCATATGCATTTGGATCTGTACCAATCAAAATGTCTGACATGTCATGTATTGTTCCAACAACGCCATTAGGAGTACGCGATTCACTGCATTCACCATAACCGATTAATCCGCTATCTGATTCGACCTTGACGAATATCCAAGGTCGCCATCCAGCGTCTACAATAAATGTTTCGATATTTGTAATTTTCATATTAGTGGATTCTACATCACAAGTAATGCTAATTTGAAAGGAAATAGATTTTAAAAATCGGGAGTGAAAAATGGTTTCCAAAAATTTAGACTTAACAAACAGATTACAAAAGTGCTATACAGGGGCGGTTTATGATGCAATGAGAGAACTAGGACTTAAATCTAATTTACTTTCTAAATCAATTCGTCCTTTGGACAGCTCGTTAATTTTGGCGGGCCCTGTTTGGACATTCTCTGGGGCTCTGGATACTTCTATCAGCGATGATGAAAGTTTGATGAGTTGGACAAAGCTTCTAAGTGATGCTCCTTCGGGAACCGTTATGGTAGGCCAACCGAACGATTCAAGTATTGCTCACATGGGTGAGTTATCTGTAGAAGCGCTAAAACTCAAGGGAGTTTTAGGATATGTAGTTGATGGAGGATGTCGTGATTGTTCAGTAATTGTGCAAAGAGAATTCCCTGTATTTTGCAAATATATGACGCCTTCTGATGTTGTCGGTCGATGGAGGGTCACATCAATAGCAGAGTCCATTGAAATTGATGGTGTTGAAATTTCCAGCGGGGATTACATGATAGGAGATATGGACGGAGTGATAATTATAAGGGCAGCTGATGTGGAGAAAGTTGTGGAAAGATCCGAATGCCTGGTAAACACCGAAACAGAATTGAGGAAAGCAATTCTTAAAGGGATGGACCCGCTAGAGGCCTATTTAAAATACAGAGTGTTTTAAATAGTTGAAAGCATTAATTCAGATCTTTTATTGAGGGAATCCCACCTAAGCTTGTAGCCTCTTGGACACTATTAACAGTTGCTTCTGCAACGCAATATGCAACAGCTGCGCACAGTCTGGACATTTCGATTGGCGTTTTTGATGTTCCTGTTCCAATGGCAAATAGGGTGTCTCCATCAAATTGCATGTGAGATGGCCTAACAGAAATTGCTAATCCGTCATGAGCTACGATTGCTAATTTATTGGCTTCAGCAGTATTGATAATTCCGTTGGTTGCTACAACTCCAATAGTGGTGTTAGTACCAGAAATCCAATTAGGTGGAGTATAAGCATTTGAAGTGATGTAATCTATTGAATCAATTATTGAACCATCGTCTGCTATAGGCCCAGCTATCGGTTCACTAGAATTTGGGTCATATATTCCACCTATAGAATTGGTAACTATGGCTGCGCCTACAATCAATCCGTCACCTAACTCTATTGAAGCCGTACCAAAGCCTCCCTTCATCGCTCTATCTACCTTAGTTAGCTTTCCTACCGTACCGCCTGTGCCTGCACCTACAGTTCCCTGTAAAGCAGGCGAGTCGGAAGCGTTTTCACATGCAATATAACCACTATCGGCAGACGGGCGTACTTTGTGAGTAACATAGCCTAAGTCAAAAATTACAGCTGCCGGAACTCTTGGAATGAATATACGTCCGATTCTTAGACCTTTTTTGTGCTCTTCTAACCATTTAACAATACCAGATGCCGCATCTAGTCCAAATATAGATCCTCCGGTAAGTAAAATTGAATGAACAACTGAATCTATCGAAGTAGGTGATAGCATTGTGGTTTCTCTTGAACCTGGGAATGACCCAAGTGTGGACACCCCTCCGACAGCACCATCTTCGCACATAATTACGGAGCATCCAGTTGCAGAGTCTAGATCAGTATAGTGGCCGACTTTAATGCCATCCACATCAGTTATGCAGTTATTAATTCCTTTAATAATCATCTGCATAATTTATGTAAAGGTTAATATTCTTTTTGGGTTTTCTATTAATATGTTGTCAATATTTTCGTTTGAAAACCCTCGGTTCCGCATTCTTGGAACTATATTTTCAAGTATATGCGCGTATCCTTGACCTCCGTAACTAGACGACCAGTGTTTGAAGCATACATCTTGGGCGATTACTATTTTGTCTTCATAACCCCATTCAATTAATTTTTCAAGTTTATCCATTCGTATAACATCAGTTGGCATCGACATTCTGGAATCATGAGGTAGTGATCCACCGTCTCCTAAATTTTTTTCAGAGCCAAAGGTGTCATATTCAAGGTATGCACCTGTTTCAGCGACCTGCTTAACAATCTCTATTGGAAAAGTATCTAAGTGCCCCATTATGATACGACTAGGGTCTGCTCCTGCTTCTATTAGATCGTTTAAATGGTGCATAAGGGAATCTGGATGAAAGCCTGGGTGAATTAGTATAGCTGCACCTGTTTCAACCGATGCATGAGCGGAAGCTCTAAGTATTTTTCGTGAA
>QGNM01000060.1 GCA_003228095.2 Chloroflexota bacterium
ACTTCGACAACTGGGACTTCGACAACTGGGACTTCGACAACTGGGACTTCGACAACTGGGACTTCTTGATCTAATTCTTCAACCATTATTAAACTAGCCTTTTGTTTATTTAGATGATCTTTTCATTACAAAGTACGAGAATTTTGCTTGGTATAAAACCACAAGACAACTTTGCGAGATCAATCTTACTCGTGCGCTAAGTATAACATAAGGACACTATTTATTACCTTCATTAAGGTTTACAAATTTTGATTGCCTAAGCAATATTTATTATGCTAAACTTATAGAAGTTACCCAAGGACAAATGTCCAAGTGGGTTAATGTTAATGTGAAGGACATAACTACAACACACATACATAAGTAGTAAGTACAAACCCCTTCACGTCCTTAAATCTATGCAAGAAACACTTAAAGAATTACAAATACACGATAAAGACACTGGATCTACTGCGGTTCAGGTAGCCAGCCTATCTAGCAGAATTGATCACCTAACAAAACATCTTAGAATCCATAATCATGATGAGTCTACGAGACGCGGCCTACTAAAACTAGTTGGTCAACGGAGGAGATTACTACGATATCTAAATGGTAAAGATGTTAATAAGTACCGCTCCTTGATTGAAAAACTGGGGCTTAGAAAGTAGTTAACTTACTGGATAACTACTTCATTCACTAGTTATAAGAATCCAGTCACACTCTCTAGTCTACGATTTCCCTATGATGGCGCAGCAAGAGAAATACAAATTACCCTATTAGAAGCAAAAGAAACAGAAAGAGGAAACAAAACTAAATGTCAGAAAACTATGAATTATCCATCGGAAATAAAACTTTATCGGTGGAAACAGGAAAACTAGCAAAAAAAGCAAACGGATCAGCTACTTTAAGATACGAAGATTGCGTCATACTAGTCACAGCTACTACGTCAAACCCAAGGCCAGGACTCGATTTCTTTCCACTAACAATTGATTTCGAGGAAAGAATGTATGCACGCGGCAAAATACCCGGAAGCTTTTTCAAAAGAGAAGGGCGACCAAGCACAGATGCCATACTAATATGCCGTCTCACAGACAGACCGCTAAGACCACTTTTCCCAAAGGGTTTTCGCAATGAAGTTCAAATAATAACTACCCCATTATCAGCAGATCTCGAGAATCCATTAGATATCCTTTCAATCAACGGAGCCTCTCTAGCATTATCAATCTCTGACATACCATTTGACGGGCCTTTGGGCGCCACTCGCATGGGTTATATTGATGGCGATTTTGTCATCAATCCTACCTTCGAGCAAATAGAGGAGAGTAGTCTCGATTTGGTAGTCGCAGGAACGCGAAATGGCGTTATGATGATGGAATCCGGTGCGAATCAATTAGATGAAGATTTAGTCTATGATGCCATTGTTAAAGCTCAAGAGGAAAACCTTAAGATTGTTGAATTTCAAGAAAAAATTGCTAGTGAAATAGGTAAATCAAAATTGGAATTCGTTCCCCCTCAGCCAATTGAAGGAATAGAGGATGCTGTATCTACAATTATCGGAGACCGGCTGAACAAAGCAGTTGAGCATTCTATTTCACCTGAGAAAGATACATCTCAAATTGACTCACTTAAAAACGAGGCAACTGAGCAGTTAGCTGATAAATACGAATCTCGCGACATAGGAAAAGTGATCGAAAATCTAACTGATGAAATTTATAGATCAAAAATGATGGACGGCGTTAGGCCTGATGGCAGAGGTCCCTTAGATCTGCGTCCGCTATCAGCTGAAGTTGGGATCGTACCGAGGGCTCATGGAACTGGCTTATTTGAGCGTGGAGAAACACAGGCGCTTGGAGTGGTAACGCTTGGTTCACTTGGAGATGTTCAGAAAATTGACAACATCAATCCTACTAAAAGTAAAAGATTTATGTTGCATTACAATTTTCCACCATATTCTGTTGGAGAGTGTGGGAGAGTAGGTTCACCTAAAAGACGTGAAATTGGTCATGGTGCTCTAGCTGAACGTGCTTTAACAGCAGTACTACCAGGTGAAGAAGACTGTCCTTATACAATCAGATTAGTCTCCGAAATTATGGCTAGTAACGGCAGCACTTCAATGGCAACTGTGTGTGCTAGTTCATTGGCATTAATGGATGCAGGTGTAGCAATAGAGTCGTCAGTCGCAGGCATATCTATCGGTTTAATAACAGACAACAATGAGAAATGGTTAACCCTTACTGACATTCAAGGTCAAGAGGACCATATAGGAGATATGGATTTCAAAGTTGCTGGAACTAGGCGAGGTATAACTGCTATACAACTAGACATGAAGGTTAAGGGTATAAGTTTTGATGTAGTCCGAGCTGCATTAAACCAAGCTAAAGAAGCACGAATACAAATACTTGAAGTAATGGATAGCACAATCTCCGAGCCTAGGGCTGACGTAAGCGACTTCGCTCCTAGAATCATAAAGATTACTGTACCTGTCGATAAGATAGGAGCTGTAATCGGATCAGGAGGAAAAACCATAAGAGGCATTCAAGAATCCACTGGAGCAACAGTAGATATTCAAGATAACGGAGAAATACTAATAGGCGCGGTTGACGAAGATTCATCAGCTAAAGCCGTTCAGATGATTGAAGACCTAACCAAAGATGCTGAAGTAGGTCAAATATACACAGGTAAAGTTGTAAAAATCTTAGACTTTGGAGCGTTTGTTGAAATCCTACCTGGAAAAGACGGTATGGTTCATATCAGCGAACTTGCTAATCACAGAGTGGCTTCAGTAGAAGACGTTGTATCTGTCGGAGAGGAAATGACTGTAATCGTTAAAGAGGTTGCCAACGGACGAATCAGCTTGTCTCGGAAAGCCTTACTAACTGATGAAGACAATCCATCAGGAGACGAGTCATCTGGACAAGCTCGTACTAATGAAGAGGGATCTTCAGGTTCAGATAGAAGTCAAGGTCGAAGAGATCAAGGCTATAACAGGCCCGGAGGCCGAAACCCTCGAAGCGGAAATAGAGGTAACAACCCAAGAAAATACGATTAGTACCCGCTCCGGAAAAGTGATTGTAAATGTCAAACGGAAAATTAATAAATGTAGTACTCCAGGGCGCATTGGGTAGAATGGGTTGCGAAATCCTAGCTACGCTATGTAAACAAGATGAATTAAACCCACTAGCTGCAATTGACCTGACTGCAGAAAGTGAGCTGTTGGCTTTGCCGAATGGTCAGTCTATTCCATTATTTACAAAAATTGATGATGTTCCCGAAACAACAGATGTTTTGGTTGACGTAACTAATGCAATAGGTGCTCAGAAAGCAATCAGCAATCTTGCACCGAAAGGTATAAATATTGTAATTGGTTCATCAGGAATTCCAGAATCCACTTATATGGAAGCTGAGTATTTATCCAAAAAACATAATGTTGGAATAGTGATTGTCCCAAACTTCGCTCTAGGCGGTGTGTTAATGACACATGTTGCTAGAATCATTTCTAAATACTACGATTACGCTGACCTAACAGAAACTCATCATGAAAAGAAGATAGATGCTCCTTCAGGTACTTCAATTGCTATAGCGAAGGCCATCAGCGAAGGTAAAGGGGGAAACATGAATTCCGCCAATACTGAAAATGAAACGATTGCTCATACCAGAGGAGGCCAATACAGTGGTGTTAATATCCATAGCGTGAGGCTTCCAGGAAGAGTTGCCCACCATGAACTTGTATTTGCTGGACCTGGAGAGACATTAACTATACGTCACGACTCTATTGATCGCTCGGGATTTATGCCGGGCGTAGTAAGCGCCATTCATGCATCTGTAAATAAACCCGGTCTGACTGTGGGTTTAGAACAAATCCTAAATTTATAAGTAACAGAATTTAATTATGGATCGTTTTAATTTAGCAGTAATCGGAGCAACTGGAGCAGTTGGTGAAATATTTCTTTCAATACTAGAAGAACGAAATTTTCCTTTAAACAAGTTACGGCTATGCGCTTCAGAAAGATCTTTAGGGAAAAAAATTAAATTTGCCAATGAAGATCACTACATTGAACCAGTAACTAATGAATTGTTAAGTGATTGTGATTTCGTATTTATTTCTGCTAGTAGTGAGGTAAGTTTGGATATCGCTCCAAGGGCTGCTAAGTTAGGATCGATAGCAATTGATGACAGCTCTGCTTTCAGAATGAATAAAACCGTTCCTTTAGTGGTACCTGAGGTGAATTCAAAAGATTTGGATCAACATAAAGGTATTGTTTCAATTCCTAACTGTTCAACAACTCCCCTGACAATGGTTTTACACGAGTTAGGTAAACTAGCTAAAATCAACCGCGTAATAGTGGATACATTCCAATCAGTTTCAGGAGCCGGTGCAGGAGCTGTTTTTGAGCTAGACTCTCAAAATCATGCTATGTATGAAAATTCTGAAATTCAGACATCGATACATCCGCATAGAATAGCCTTTAATGTAATTCCCCAGATTGATGACTTCACAGAATCTGGATATACAAATGAAGAAATGAAGATGATTAATGAGACTAAAAAAATTCTCCATCGACCTGACCTAAACATTTCGGCAACTTGCGTTAGAGTACCAGTCAAAATTGGACATTCAGAAGCAGTTCATATTGAATTCGAACAAAATATTGACATAGAAAGTGCTTATTCTGCACTTTCTAATGCTCCAGGGATTACATTACTGGATGACACCGAAAAGAATCATTACCCCATGCCTATTAACTGCGAGCATAAAGATGATGTTATGGTTGGGCGACTAAGAAAAGATGTTTCTTTGCCCAATGGAATAGTTCTATGGTTATCTTGTGATAACTTAAGAAAAGGTGCCGCTTTGAATGCGATCCAAATTGCTGAATCGATCATTGAAAAACGTCTAATTTAAAAATTAAGGAACAAATAGATGAATGAAATTGGAAGAGTAATCACCGCCATGATTACTCCATTTAATGAAAATGGACGAGTTGATTATGAAGAGGCGGCTGTACTAGCCGATGCTTTAATTAATTCAGGCAATGATGGGTTGGTAATCACAGGGACTACTGGTGAATCACCTACTCTTACAGAAACAGAGCGCCTAAAATTATATTCTACTGTTAAAGAATCTGTTGGTGATAGAGCTTCAATAATTGCAGGAACCGGAACCAACAATACCGCTGAGAGCATAGAAAACAGTATGGCCGCGGAAAAAGCTGGGGCCGACGCAGTACTCCTTGTCGCTCCCTCTTACAATAAACCTCCTCAACGAGGTTTATACCTACATTTCAAATCAATAGCAGAGCATGTCTCTGTGCCTTGTATTCTTTATAACGTACCTGGCAGAACAGCTGTAAATATTGATGCAGAAACTACGATTGAACTTAGTAGCGTAAGCAATATTATCGGAGTAAAAGAAGCTAGCAGCAATATGGAGCAAATTAGTCATGTGATAAAACATACTAGTTCCGATTTCAAGGTTTGGAGTGGAAATGATGATGAGACATTCCAAATAATCTCATTAGGTGGGTACGGAGTAGTATCCGTTTCTGGACATTTGATAGCTAATCAAATTAAAAAAATGATTACTCTAATATTAAAAGGAGAGCTGGAATCTGCATCCGACATCAACAAAGCGCTTCTTGATATTAACAAAATTCTATTTATTGTTTCTAATCCAATTCCAGTAAAATATGCTGTTAAACAACTAGGTTATAAAGTGGGTGAACCTAGGCTACCTTTAATCAAACTTGATGATGCGTCTGTAAGCAAGGTAGATAAAGTTCTTTCGAACCTCGACGTAGATCTAGCGTCTCGATTTAAATAGAATTTATAAACAGATAAATTTCTATAATATTGATCTTCTTGTAATGGCCTCGTGTCTTTTTGGACCTGTAGATATTACATCGACAGGACAGCCAATTAGATTTTCAAGCCTCATAACATAGTCGACTGCTTTCTTAGGTAGTTGCCCAAAACTAGTAGCACCTGCAGTTGGTTCATCCCATCCAGGGTACTCTTCATAAACCGGCTCACAATGCTGTAAAAATCCTTGTCCACCTGGCACCCTATTGATTCTTTTACCATTCAGCTCGTACCCAACGCAAATTTTTATGGAATCAAAACCATCTAAAACATCGAGTCTAGTTAATACAACTGACGTATATCCATTGATTTTACTACTATAGTTAGCCATGATCGCGTCAAACCAGCCTACTCTTCTTGGTCTGCCAGTTGTGGTTCCAAATTCCTGTGCTAAATTCCTTATGCGTTCACCGGTTTCGCCTGTTAATTCAGTCGGGAATGGGCCCCCTCCAACTCGCGTACAATATGCTTTAAACACACCTATTACGCCTGAAATTTGACTGGGGTGTAAACCCAATCCAACACTTGCACCACCGATTGTTGGGTTGGAAGAAGTAACAAATGGATAGGTTCCATGGTCGAGATCAAGTAACGCTCCTTGAGCCCCTTCAAGGACAACAATCTGATTGTCGCTTAATCTGTCATGTAGTATCTCTTCAGCTGCTCCAATATAAGAAGAAAGCGAGAGCGACCATTCTGCACATTTATTAAACACAGCTTCCAATTCCATTGGCTCTCCACCATACACCTTCGTGATCAAAGCGTTGGCATTATCAAGAGTTTCCGCAAGTCTAAGCTTAAGAGCATCTAGGTCAAGTAACTCTGACACCCGTAAGCCATTCCTGGAAGCTTTATCCGCATATGCTGGTCCAATTCCCCTGCCTGTCGTCCCTATCGCGTTCTCACCTTTTGCTGATTCAGAAAGTTGATCTAATTCGATGTGATAAGGCATTATTAAATGAGCCCTTTCACTAATCACCAATCTACCTTCAACGTCGATACCTCTAGATTTTAAAGAACTGATTTCCTCTAATAGGCTTGGAGGATCAACCACTACCCCGCTACCCATAACGCTTAGGGTTTGAGGCCAAAATATACCCGAAGGTATTTGATGAAGGCTAAAATGGCCTTGGTCATTTATCACAGTATGCCCAGCATTGTTTCCACCTGCAAAGCGTGCGACCACATCCGCCTTTTCTGACAAAAAGTCGACTATTTTCCCCTTACCTTCATCTCCCCACTGTGCTCCCAATATAGCGTATGCTGGCAAATTATTTCTCCAAATATTCAATACACATATTAATAAAAACCTTAATTAGAAGTAACGAAAATAATGCACCTATTACGTCATAATTATTCAAAAGCGTTAGACCTTCGACAGGTATGATGATAATTTCGTTAAAGTAGAATCAAGCGCATCAACAATAATGTCAATTTCCGCTTCAGTAATACATAAAGGCGGTGACATCTGTATTACCCTACTACCCAAGGTCCTTAACAGTAGTCCATTATCTTTAAATGTATTCACCAACCAGTCCCCTAGTTCTTTATCATCAATTGTAAATTTACTATCAAGTTCAATGGCAACCAAAAGACCCATACCTCTAACATCTCCAACAATAGGATGCTTTACAGCAAGATTGTTTAATCTATTAATAAAATATCTTCCCTTAACTGCAGATGCTTCAACCAAACCCTCTTGTTCTATAATATTTATATTTGCTAGCGCTGAAGCAGTTGAAACAGGGTGTCCTCCAGCTGTAAGGGCAGCATAAAAAATATTTTCTTTACCGGCGAATGCATCCGCTATTTGTGTAGTAGCTATTACAGCGCCAATTGGAACATAGCTGCTCCCAAGACCTTTAGCGAGTGTCATTATATCGGGAGTCACTCCGAAGTGCTCAATCCCAAACATTTTCCCAGTTCTACCAAACCCACATACCACTTCATCATCAATTAATAAAATACCATATCGATCACAGATCTCTCGAACTATCAGCCAATATTGTTCTCCAGGCACAACTGCTCCAAGAGAAGAAGTTATCGGTTCACCTATAATTGCCGCAATCGTATCAGGGTCATTTTGAATAATTAAATTTTCAATATCTTGAGCACATAAAATAGCACACTCTGAAGGAGATTTGCCTCCAAATGAGCAACTGTAAGGATTAGGCTGGGAAGCATAAATCATACCTAAAGGACCTGGTTCATACTGGTCTAAGCCTAAAGAAGCTGGCCTGCCAAGCCAGGCCACTCCAGATGTGGCCCCATGGTAACTTCCATATCTACTAATGATTTTGTACCTGCCTTTATCTCCTCTTCTTACATGGTAAGCGCGAGCCATTCTGATCGCAATTTCATTTGCTTCTGACCCACCCGAAACCGGCCAAACTCTACTCAAAGTTCCGGGAGTGATTTCTGCTAATTTTTCGGCAAGTAGAGCATTCGGGAAAGTAGTGGTTTGCTCTGGGTAATATGACAACTGAAGCATCTGATTCTTCACGATATCAGCCATGTCTTTCCTCCCATACCCGATGTTTACTGACGAGTATCCGCCATTAACATCTAACCAAGTATTACCTTCAATATCAGTGACAGAAATACCATTAGCACTTTCAATTATCATCGGTTCACCGGCTGCGGTCATATCAGCCCAACCTTTAGCCTGCATCCAAAGATGTCTATTTGCTTTGCCCTGCAATTCTGTTTTAGTATTCACGCAAATCTCCCAACTCCACATTCACCCTCAAATTCCCATAAGCCGAGATCAACAGCATGAACTATTTCATCAACCTCTTCACGCGTTATGCACAATGGAGGTCCAAAGTGCAGTATGTTTTCACGAGCCCTAAAAATTAGTCCTTTGGATTTAAACTTCTTGGTCAGCCTGACACCGATTTCAATCCCTGTATCAAATCCAGCTTTCGTTTTCCTATCACTTACAAGTTCCATGGCCAAAAATAACCCAACACCTCTAACATCACCAACATAAGGGTGATCCATAATCATATTTTCAAGCTGATTTTTGAAATACCCACCAACTACTTTGGCGTTGTCTACCATATTTTCTTCTTCAATTATCGATATGTTTTTAAGAGCTGCAGCAGCTGATACTGGATGTCCACTATTGGTTAGGACATGTTTCAGTGAAGCATCTCCTCCTGAAAAACTGTCAGCAATACGATCACTCACAATCGTACCAGCCATAGGCAAGTATGCACTAATAATCCCTTTAGCCACGGTCATAATATCTGGAACTACATTGAAGTGTTCCATGGCAAACATTTTTCCTGTTCTACCAAAACCACATACGACTTCATCAGCAATCATTATTACACCGTATCGATCACATATATCCCGGACCATGGGCCAATATTCCTTAGATGGAACTGGAGCTCCTTGAGGAATAGCAATTGGCTCACCAATAAACGCTGATATTGTTTCCGCCCCATGAAACAAAATCGTATCCTCAATAGCCTGGGCGCAAAGTATGGCACACTCAGATTCAGTTTCTCCGCCAAACTCACATCTATATGGGTTTGGTTGAGGCACATGAAGCATACCTGGATAAGCAGGTCCGTAATCAGCCTTGTGAACTGCTGGACCATCACCGGTCCAAAGAACCCCTCCAGTCATTCCATGGTATGAACCTTTTCTACTAATAACTCGATAACGTCCTGGTTCTCCACGGCGGTTATGATATGCCTTTGCAATCTTTAATGCAGTTTCGTTTGCCTCTGAGCCACCAGTTGAGAAAAAGACCCTGTTAAGATCACCTGGTGCTAATTCAGCCAGTTTTTCAGCTAATCTGATTACTGTCTCTGTAGTAGTGCCAATTGGGCAAAACGAAGTTTTATTGATTTGTTCGTACACAGCTTGAGCAATTTCAGGCCTTCCATAACCAATATTTACGCAGCTATAGCCGGCATTAACATCTATCCAACTGTTCCCCTCGCTATCAGTAACCCTCACGCCCTTCCCAGAAGTAATAACATGAGGCCCGCCAGACTCGGCCATTTCCGTCCAATCTCGATTATGCATCCATAAATTATTTAAAGCTTTTAAACGAACATGTTCTATTTCGGCCGGCGTATCCATAAAAAATATCCTGTCTATAAGATGATCAAGATCTGTCTCCAAAAGTATATGTCTGCGTATTACATACTTACAAGCTTTTAGGGTAAAAACCAACTAACTAAAGGACTCATTTTCACTTTGACTCAGTTAAACTGACTGTAATAATATATCTTTAGTGTAACTAATTCGGCTACGTAGCTCAGAGGCAGAGCGGGCGCTTCATAAGCGCTAGGTCACAGGTTCGAGCCCTGTCGTAGCCACCAAAATAAGATTTAAGCTCGGTAAACACTATATGCTGTTTTAAGTTGACTTTCCTGAAACTCTAACGGTTTCTCACCTAAAGCAAATTCGTATAAAGCAGCTTTGTAGATTCCTTCTAGAGTGTAAATTATTGTTACAGACGCAGCAGCGACTAATACTCCGATTACTAGGCCAAAAGTGGTATCAATCAATCCAAAGAACCATCCAATAGCAGCGCTGACAATTAAGGCTAAGATTTGAAAAATCCCAAATCCAAAATTAGCTGTTATCTGGCTACCCCAAGTGCTTTTAAATAAACTCGTCGACTTCTTTATTGCAGCAAACGGGCTTAAGTTTTCAGAAACAATAATTGGAACGACAAAGAAGGTCATCATAGTCCACCCGGCTTGTAACAAACTACCGAGGATTTGACCAACTATTCCTCTTCTATTTCCCTTTATAGCGGCTATTAAAATCGCCACAATAGTGACAATTATCGACCATATCAAAATGTGATGAATATGCTTTAACGCGTGTGAAAACCCTGAGTAAACATTTGGATCTCCACCCCTTAACCTTTCCAAGGCAGCAGAAACTAAAGCTGAATTGAAAAACACAATTATGAAATTAGAAACAAAAACAATAACAACATAAACCGCTATTGGCCGTCCTTCCTCTTCAGTGTTATCTAATCCGATCACACCAAAAGACCACATAAGGGCTAAAAATACCGCTATGCTGGCTGCAGCCAATAAAGGGAAAAAAATTAATTCCTTGTCTTTCTTGAGTACATTAGCTGATGCTTTCATCATTAAAATAGTGTTCGATATATTTCCAAAAAATCCCATATATTTCTACCTTTTGTTATTATTTAGTAACGCGTCGATTTTACCAGACTTAATCTGAATTTATGTTATTTCTAAGATTAGTTACT
>QGNM01000061.1 GCA_003228095.2 Chloroflexota bacterium
CTGAATGCCGCCACAAGTGTTGTAGGCAGCTTTTGTATGAATCCGACTGTGTCAGTTATAAGAATTTGTTTTGAATTTGGTAATTGAAGTTTTCGGGTAACCGGATCAAGGGTCATGAAAAGTTTATCCTCTGCTGCGACTCCGGCTTTAGTCAGGGTATTTAATAAAGTACTTTTTCCCGCATTGGTGTATCCAACCAGGCCAACTACCTCTACTCCGCTTCTTCTTCGTCGCTCCCGATACAGATTTCTATGAGTACGTATTGATTTCAACTCTTTCTTAAGCTTTAAAATCCGGTTACGAATTAATCTTCGGTCGGTTTCGATCTGAGTCTCTCCAGGACCTCTTGTACCAATCCCCCCGCCTAGACGCTCAAGATGGCTCCACTGTCCCGCTAATCGTGGTAGTAAATATTCGTGTTGTGCTAAATCCACCTGTAACCGACCTTCGTGCGTTTGGGCACGGGAAGCGAAAATGTCTAATATCAGTGCTGTTCGGTCGATGACTTTTACTTTTTCCAAAACCTTCTCTAGGTTTTGTTGCTGATTGGGATTTAACTCGTCATCGCAGATTACAGTGCTGATAGAATTTTTATCGATTAATTCTTTTAGTTCCTCAAGTTTTCCTTGCCCTAGGTAGTAATGGCTGTGTCGGGACAATTTCTGAGTTAAGGTACCAACAACCACGGCGCCTGCGCTCAATGTTAATTCACCCAACTCTTTCATTGAATCTTGAATAGAAAGATGTGTCTTACGCCCGAATAGATCAACGCCTACAAGTAAAACTCGTTCTGGACCATGGTTGGTATATACCAAACGTTCCTTATGAGACTCTCTACGATTTCTAATTCGAGCTATGAGTTCACTTCCTTTTATCTATTTGGTATGTCTAACGCTTTTAAGCGAGCTAAACCACGTTCCATATCATTGTCGTTTATTGTTAGTGAAAGCCTAATATAGCCCTCTCCTGAAGGTCCATACCCACTTCCAGGGGTGACTACAATATCTGCTTCATCAAGGAGCAGTGATGTGAAGGTAGCTGAATCATATCCTGCTGGCACAGGTGCCCATACGTACAAACTTGCTTTTGGTGGATCTACTTGGATCCCGATAGAATTTAAAGTCTCCACAACTTTATTCCTTCGAGATTCATATATATCGTTACGTTCACGAACTTGATTATCATTCATATTCAATGCTTCAATGGCCATATATTGAATGGCTTGTGGTATACCCGAATCGATGTTTGATTTTACTGTCATTAAAGCCTGAATCATTTTAGCGTTACCAACCGCCATACCTACTCTCCATCCGGTCATGTTGTAGCTTTTGGATAATGAATGGAATTCGATTCCAGCTTCCATTCCTCCTTGGCAGTTCAACATGCTTGTGGGTTTGTAATCATCGAAGTATGTCTCTGTATAAGCTGCATCGTGTAGTAAAGCAATGTCATGTTTTAATGCAAACTCGACAGCTGATTTAAAAAAAGATTGGTCAGCGATGGCGCCGGTGGGATTGTTTGGATAATTTATCCACATCACCTTTGCTTTTGAGGCTATTTCATCGGAAATCGATGATAGATCTGGGAGCCAGTTGTTAGCCGGAGTTAGTGGCATCCATTCACATTCTCCTCCTGCAAACCAAGTACCGACAGAATAAACTGGGTATCCGGGGTCTGGAACAAGAGCAATATCGCCGGAGTCAATAAAACATAAAGAGGCATGAGCTATTCCTTCTTTTGCGCCAATCAAAGGCAATATCTCAGTATCGGGGTCTAATTCTATTCCAAATCGACGATGATACCATTGGCTCATTGCTAAACGTAATTCAGGTAATCCATCCGTTTCTGGGTACCGATGATTGGTTGAATCGAGGGATGCTTCAGCAAGTTTAGCTATAATAGAATCAGGCGTAGGTATGTCTGGGTCGCCAATTCCAAAACTTATAACATCAGCCCCTTCAGCCTTCTTTTTTGCTATTTTCCGGCTGATTTCGACAAATAGATATGGAGGAACCCTGTTAATACGCTGAGCAAACTTCATTTAAATCCTCTTTTTTTGTTTATTTTAGGTTATAGGTTCCGTTAAAAACCGTTGCGATTGGGCCTTGCATTGTTACATGAGAACCTTCTTCCCAGTGTATCTTAAGTTTGCCGCCCGGTAATTGGACTGTAACACTATTATTGACTAAGCCCTTTTTTACCGCGATTACAGCAGCTGCACACGCGCCTGTTCCACAAGCTAGAGTCTGTCCCGATCCACGTTCCCATACTCGCAGCGTTATTAAATCGCGACTTAATATATTTACAATCTCAAAATTCACCTGTTCAGGGAACAAAGGGTGGTTTTCAATCTTTGGCCCTAAATGTGCTAAGTCAACGTCGCTAATTGGTGTATCCAGGATTGATACAGCATGTGGGTTTCCAATAGACAAAGCTGATACAGCAAAATGCTGATCGTCAATTTCCAAAGCATAGTCCTCTAGTGCATCATATCCTTCAAGAACGAATGGTACTTCTGAACTTAGAAATCTAGGTTGCCCCATATTTACTGATGCCGCTACCATCTGATCATTTTCCCAAATGGGAGTAACCCCGAGAGTTCCAGAGGCAGTTTCAACCGAAAACGAGTCTGAATCCCTGTTAAGCAGCCCGATACTTACACCAAATGAAACAAAACAGCGTAATCCGTTTCCGCACATCTTGCCTTCGGATCCGTCGAGATTATACATTTGCATTCTAATATCAGCGTCGCTGGAATCGAATGCAACTATTAACCCATCAGATCCTACTCCAAAATGACGATTGCTGATTGATACAGCGAGTGAACTCCAATTTAACGTGGAATTCCTGCCATCTATAAATACATAGTCATTGCCTGCCCCATGCATCTTTGTAAATTTTATTGTTGTATTAGATTCAGAGTTCATCAGACTATTTTATATAAATTAATCTTTACTAGCATGCAGTTTTAATTGGTCATTAAGGTATTGATCTGCCTGATTATGTCCTTCATTAGAGCTTTTAAACCAACTAACCCAATCAGCCTTTCGTAGCCATACGTATTGATTTCTAGCAAGTTTATGAGTTTTGGTCTTAATCTTTTTGATTACACCTTCCAGTTCTGAGTTAGATAGTAGATGTTCTATTATCTCGACATATCCTATGCTCGACATGGATGGCATAGTAGCATCGTATCCATTATCAACAAGTTTTTGAACTTCTCTAACCCATCCATCAGAAATCATCTTATCGACTCGTTGATCGATCAACTTATACAGCTCTTCTCTGGAGGTTGTAAATGCCACTGAGTAAGCCCGAATGTTGTTATCCTCTGCTATGTTAGATACATGTTCTGGTTGATATTTTTGTATTTCCAACGCTCGAATAACTCGTCTAATATTCCTGTAATCGATTGCCTCAGCCGTTTTCGGGTCTTGTACAACCAGATCTTCGTAAATTGAAAGTGGTCCGTGTGTTTTAGCTTTTTCCTCCAGTTGCTTTCTGAATTCTTTATCTGGTTTAACTTTTGGTACATTCCAGTTGTTTATCAGGGCGAATACATATTGGCTTGTACCTCCGACCACAATTGGTAGATTTCCTCTATCTATAATCTCATGGATTTTGGCCTCTGCCATTTCCAGAAAATTGGCTAAACCGTATTCCTGATCAGGATTCAGAGAGTTTATTAAGTGATGAGGAACCACTTCAAGATCATTGTCATTTGGAGTTGCAGTTCCAATATTAAGACCTTTGTATATCTGTCTGCTATCGGCGCTAATTATTTCACCGCGGTGAAATTTAGCAAATTCTAATGCAAATTTAGATTTACCTATCCCCGTGGGTCCTAAGATGCATATCAAAGGGATTAAACTCATAAATACTTACGCTCCAGGTGTTAATCAGTTAAGTGAGATCAGAAGCGATTCGTAATATCTCAGTAAATCCTTCAGAGTTTAGACTGGCTCCGCCAATTAGGGCTCCGTTCACATTTGGCTTTCCAAGAAAGTCAGCAATATTATCTTCCGTGACGCTTCCACCGTAAAGAATTGGGGTTTTTGAGACCTGTTCGGTGCCAAAAATTGAACCTAGTTCGTCCCTTATAAACTTGTTAATGTTTTCCGCATCATCTGGTGATGCGGCAGTTCCTGTGCCTATTGCCCACACAGGCTCGTAGGCGACTATTATGTTGCCAATATCTGTGATATTTCTGAAAGAGCTTTTTATCTGATTTCTAATAACATTTTCAGTTAATCCATTCTGTCGATCTAAAGATTGTTCTCCCACACAAACTATAGGCCTTAGTCCACAGGCGATTGAGACAGAAAGTTTTTCATTAACGAATTCATGAGTCTCACCGAACAATAGTCTGCGTTCTGAATGTCCCAACAATACATAGGAGCAGAAATCTTGAAGCATCGCTGCTGAAACCTCTCCTGTAAAAGCTCCATTTTGAGCGGAATGCATATTTTGGGCTCCCAATTTGACAGAAGTGTTCCTTATCAGTCTAGAGGCTGATGGAATCGAAAGGAATGGAGGAAAAACCACACATGTAACCGAACTAACTGGTGGGATGTTTTTCAATATTTCTGTGATCAGGTAATCGGACTCAGATACGGTTTTATTCATTTTCCAATTTGCTGCCACTACTGTTTCAGACATCTATAAATACCTCGCTTATACTAATGAGAAACTTACTGTTATGAGCCAAATTTTTTCAGCTTGCCTGCGTGTGCTAATGCCAACATCATAATTGACTTAGCTTTAATTAAACCTATAGAACCACTTCTAAACGCCTTTTCTGAGAAACTCCCCTCCCCGTCTCCTTTGGTGAAATTAGTGTTAATTAAAAATGGTACGGAGTGCCAGCTATGAGCAGCCAAATCAGCTGGTGTGGAGTGATCGCCCGCTATTACGAGAACATCTGCTCCGATATCTATAATGTCAGGAATGAATTTATCAAACTCTTCTAGGGCCTTAACTTTTGCCTTTCTATCTCCATCCTCTCCTGCGGCGTCAGCAGGTTTATAGTGAAGGAAAAAGAAATCATGTTTATCTATTTTAATCACTGACTTTAGTGATTTAAGTTCGGCTGGAAAATTTGTATTCTCCCTGGCAATTTCCATGCCAGTTAGTTTAGCTAAACCTAAGTACATTGGATATGCAGCAATACCAATTGGGTCCAATTTGTAAGTTTTTTGCATAGATGGAAAACTGGGCACTTTCGAAATTCCTCTGAGCAATATCATGTTTGCATGGTGATTGTCTTTCAATAAATCTCGACTTTGACTTACAAAACTGTTGATTGCATTAGCTATTATTGTTGTTTCAGGGTAAGTTGGCTCAGATGTAAGGGATTTTAATCCATTTAACCCTGGGTCAGTATCCGATACAAAAGGGTAGTAATTAGGGACTTTGTTTTCACCCGTTAAAACTAATAGAAATCGATGGTCTCTAATTAACTGAACATCTGTTTTGAAGTCTGTAACCGATATATCGGTTAGCTTTTTAACTAGACTAGAGCTTACCTTTGAAGTGATTCGATTTGCCCTTCTATCTGTGATCACACCATCTGACCCTGAGATTGCGAAATTACCTCGTATCGCTATTTGATTAGCATTTAGTTCTAATCCCAAACCTAACGCCTCTAATACGCCCCTGCCCACCTGGTATTTAATCGGATCGTAACCAAATAATGCTAAGTGACCTGGGCCTGAACCCGGTGTTATTCCGTGCTCAACTGGTATTGATAGACCGCATGCACTTTCATTAGCCAGTTTGTCTAGGTTGGGAGTGACCGCGTCCTCTAATTCAGACTTATTAGTGGTATTATCAAAATATCCCCCTAGTCCATCTATAACGACCATCAGGATTTTAGAGGAAGTTTTTCTGGTTAAGTTTTCTATCCCTGGAAAGTCAATCATTTTTTAATATTGCCTCGACTGCGGGTAAAGCTTTACCTTCTAAATACGCTAAAGTTGCTCCACCTCCTGTGGATACATGCGTTACGTCATCATTCATGTTAAGTTTTGATACCACATCTGCGGTTGAGCCCCCCCCTACCACTGTAGTGCCATCTTTTAAACCTGCAATTGCTTTGGCTACATTTATAGTACCAGAAGAAAAGTTCTTCCATTCAAATACCCCCATAGGGCCGTTCCATATTACGGTAGAAGACTCGGAGATAGTAGCAGCATATTTTTCTGTGGTTCTTGGACCTACATCTAATATGATCATGTTCTCTGGTATGGAGTCGACATGGGTAACCTCGAAATTTGCGTCTGCATGAAATCTGTCAGCAACGATAACGTCCGTTGGAATTATTAGTTCGGCTCTGATCCTGTCATTTTCCATGAGGTCCCTGACTTCTGAGAGTCTATCGTCTTCGTATTTAGATGCTCCTACTCCGAAGCCTTTTGCTTTAATAAAGGTTGCTGCCATACCCCCACCAATTATGATGGTATCTACTATTTTAGATAAGTTTCGCAAGACCCCCATTTTATCTGATGCCTTCGCTCCTCCAATAATAGATGTCATCGGCCTAACAGGATTGCTCATCAGTTTACCCAGAATGTCCAGCTCTTTTTGCATTAAAAAACCTATATAGGAAGGTATGTAGTGTGTGATTCCTTCAGTGGATGCATGCGCCCGATGAGCTACTCCAAAGGCATCATTTATGTATACATCTGCAAGATTTGCGAGTGCTCGGGATAGGTTTTGGTCGTTTTTTCTCTCCCCTGCCTCAAATCGAATATTCTCTAACATTGATACTGATCTATGGGGTGATTGGTTTATTTGTTTTTCTACATCCTTACCTTTACAACTAGGTAGTTGCAATACAGGTTTATCGAGAATCTCGCTAAGTCGGGTTGTTATTGGCATCATGGAAAATTCATTGTCAGAACTGCTATCTGGTCGTCCCAGATGAGATAAAAGGACAACTTTGCAATTTCTGTTTAGAAGATATTCAATTTGAGGAATACTAGCTAAAATTCGACTGTCATCAGCAATGTTTGTTGTGCCTGGATCCATAGGCACGTTGTAATCGACTCGAACAAGAACGGTCTTGTCCTTAATATCATGTCGTTTGATTGACTTGCTATTAAAGTTGGTTTTAGTCAATTTTAGTTAAGATTTTTGCATATGAACTTAGCAATTCGAGGTCGAAATCGATGTCTGATACTGCTTTAAAAGCGTTATCAATAAAATCGTTTAAAGTCTGTTTTGCGAAGTCTTTCCCACCTAAGTCAGAGACTAGCTGACGAACATTTTTTACATCGTCAGGATCTAATACACGTTTAAAATATATTTCACCCAACTTACGCTTATGTGATATGTCGGCGTTATTTATAGCTGCAATAATTGGTAAAAGTTTCTTTTTATTTAAGACCTCTTCTGAAGGCCTATCGTTGATGTTGCTACTGTTGGTTGGGTTTCCATATAGTTCTTTGATGTCATCAGCAATCTGCATCGCAACCCCAATGTTCCTACCAAATTCAGCAAACTGGTCATCCAAATTTCCCTTAGTACTTAACATCGCTCCCAGTCGCATTGCCCCTGCCATTATTGATCCATTTTTTGCTTTCGCCATTTCCAAGTATTGTTCAACACTAAGGTCGATCCTCTCCTGAGCTTCTAACTCGATAAATCTACCTTCGCACATTGTTAATGCTGCATTATCAATAACCTTTGTTGCATTGAAAACTAAACTCGAATCAATGTTTTTATCAGTAAGATTCAGGATTACCAGTCTAGCCAATGCATGTAAACCATCTCCAGCATTTATAGCTTGAGCTGGTCCCCAAACCCACCATACTGCATCTCTATCATTTCTTATTGGTCTACCAGCTTGAATGTCATCATGTATCTCTGCAAAGGTAGCCAGCATCTCAATTGCTGAGCCGGCGGATACCGCAGCAGAATTTTCGCTGATTGAGTTATCTAAACTGTTTGCAGCGACTAGGCATGCTAATCCATATCTACGTAAATTGTGCAGATCGTTTGTAGCACTGGCAATAAAATCTTCGCCGGGCTTACCTGTCCAACCAAAATGATAGGACATCAAATTATAAAGCCCCATCTGTCGTGACGATATCGCAGCAGAGATATCTTCGTTAATCCACGAGTTTAGTTTTGTGAGTTGATTGTTATTTTGAAGTACCAATATTTTGTCCAGCGTATATTTTAATTTTAATAATGATTATCTAATTATGATAAATCTAGTTTATGTAATTCCAATGTCGATTTTAATTCTCTTTTCTCTACTGCTCCATGACGAAGTATACGTGCTGGCATTGTGCTTAGGTCAAGGACTGTAGAGGGCAAACCTCCTAGTGTTGTGGTGTTTTTGTATATAAAATCAAGCTTGTGACCTAAAGATAATTCAACTTGTTCGCTGGATATTGCTGGAGATTCACCTGACAAATTTGCACTTGTGCCAGTTATAGGGTTGCCTAAGTCTCTGATAACAGATCTTATGAAATCAGAGTTTGGAATTCGAATAGCTATTGTGTCCATCTCTGGAGATATATTTGGAGCTAATGTTTTTGCCCTTTTTAACACTATAGTTAATCTACCAGGCCAATATTGCTTGACTATTAATTCCAAAACATCGGGTTGATTTATAGTGTATTTCTCTACATCTGAAAAATCAGCTATTAAAATTGGTATTGCGCTTGAATTAGAACGACCTTTGATTTCAAAGACTTTATTAACTGCGGTTTCGTTAGACGCATCAGCAGCTAAACAAAAGAGGTTATCTGTAGGTAATGCAGCTACTCCACCGTCTCTTAAAATATCTACAATTTTATTCATTGAATTATTAATGCATTAAGCCTTGTGACATCGGCTCTTTTTACTGTCCTACAAATTGACGAAAGTATAGCATAAGTGTTAATTTAGAATCTGCCTTAGCATGGTTAAAAACACAGAATCTGACATAATCTCGAATCATGGCCAAAATCATGACCATCAGAGTGAAAACTCTGTTGGCGAGTCGCGGCGATTAACTGCTAGTGATGATCTGGAAATATCCACTTACTTAGAGATTGCTGAGGAAAAGCGTGGTAAAACCCCGCTCCCAACCTCACAGAAGCGATTACATCGAGAGTCAATCATCATAGTTGATTTTGGTTCTCAGTACAGCCGCTTGATCGCTAGACGGGTCAGAGAAAGCCAAGTGTACTCAGAAATCGTTTCTCACGATACAGACTGGGAAAGTATTGAATCATTGCAACCGAAGGGTGTGATACTTTCTGGTGGCCCTTCAAGCGTATATGATGCCGATGCACCAATGGCTCCAAGTTGGGTTTTTGATAAAGGTCTTCCAGTGCTGGGCATATGTTATGGCATGCAAGTGATTGCACATCAATTGGGTGGCTCTGTGGCTTCCTCAAACAAACGTGAGTACGGCCATTCGGTTGTGTATCAAGATTCCAAAGCAGATCCCCTTTTCAGTGGGATTTCTAAATCAATGCCAGTTTGGATGAGCCATGGCGATAGAATTAATGAATTGCCGCCTGGGTTTAAGGCTATTGGATATTCTGATAATTCGCCTATAGCAGTATTTGTAGGAGATAAGGCGAAATATGGAATTCAATTTCATCCTGAAGTTGTTCATACACCAGAAGGACAGCAGTTAATTCAGAATTTTCTTTATAAAATTTGTGGAGTGAAGGGTTTATGGACACCTTCTAATTTTGCCACTCGTGCGATTCAGGACATTAAAACAAAAGTAGGCAGAGGCAATGTAGTATGCGCTCTTTCTGGGGGGGTTGATTCGTCGGTTGCTGCTACTTTAGTACACCAGGCAATTGGAGATCAATTAACGTGTATATTTGTAAATAATGGGTTACTTCGCAGAGAAGAATCGGATCGTATTTTATCAACCTTTAAAAAACACTTAAAAGTTAATCTAATTTATAAAGATGCTACAAAAGAATTTCTGGGAGCTTTGGAAAACATAAGTGACCCTGAGGAAAAGAGAAAAATAGTTGGAGAACAGTTTATTAAACTGTTTGAGCGTGAAGCTAAAAAGCTAGGTGATGCCGATTATTTGTGTCAAGGGACTTTGTACCCTGATGTAATCGAAAGCGAGACCAATGAGTCGAAAGTATCGGTGAAAATAAAAACTCATCACAACGTAGGTGGACTTCCAAAAAACATGCAATTAAAACTCATTGAGCCATTAAGATATTTGTTTAAAGATGAAGTTCGTAAAGTTGGATTAGAGCTGGGCCTGTCGAAAGAACTCGTCAACAGGCAGCCGTTTCCTGGCCCTGGACTTGCAATTAGAATTATAGGACATGTGACTAAAGAAAAATTGGATATTTTGCGATCGGCTGACTGGATAGTGATGGACGAAATTAAGGGGAACGGCTTGTATGAATCACTTTGGCAAAGCTTTGCTGTTTTAACTGATACCAAGTCTGTAGGCGTAGTTGGAGACCATAGATCATATGGATATACGGTAGCGATTCGAGCAGTAACAAGTGACGATGCCATGACTGCTGATTGGGCTCGACTACCTTATGATGTGCTATCCGTTATTAGCAACAGAATATGTAATGAGGTTGATGGAGTTAGCAGAGTTGTCTACGATATAACAAGTAAGCCTCCTGGGACTATCGAGTGGGAATAGTTAAAAAAATTGGATAGTACTTCTATAGGAACACCCCTTTCCGTCAATTCAACAAAAATCATGATGCTTGGTTCAGGAGAGTTGGGTAAAGAAGTCATTATTGAACTACAACGACTTGGAGTAGAGGTTGTATCAGTAGATCGGTATCCAGATGCGCCTGGCATGCAGGTTGCGCATCGCTCCTACGTAATCAATATGCTGGATGGCCAAGAATTGCGATCTATTATTGAAAAAGAAAGTCCAACTCTTATTGTCCCAGAAATTGAAGCCATAGCTACTTCCACGCTAGTTGAATTAGAGAAAGAAGGTTTTAAAGTTACCCCGAACGCTATGGCAGTAAGGTTAACTATGGACCGCGAAGGTATTAGAAGGCTGGCTTCTGAGACATTAAATATTAAAACTTCTCCATATAGATTTGCTGAAACTGAAGAAGAATACTTTGA
>QGNM01000063.1 GCA_003228095.2 Chloroflexota bacterium
GGGGGTTTATATAATAAGTAAATTCAAGAATAATTTTACTGGGTATATCGCAGTATTAACCATTATTCTCGCTATTTTAGGAGGATTATGGTTGGGAGACACAACTTTACCCATAAACACTACTTCTGAAGTATTAAAAGCAGAAAAGTTATTAAAAGAACAGGACCATCTTGGAGCGTTAAAAAGTATCGAAAAAGCTATATATGTTGGCACACGAGGTGATGCCTTTTTAGGCAGAGCATATTTTTTAAGAGCATTAATTATGGTTGAACTTGGCGATTTGGAATCAGCCTTTAATGATGTGGGTTATGCATTGGTACATGCAGATTCGGAAACTAGGCGAAAATCAATACAATTACTGACAGAAATTAACAACTTAAGATAATGGATTTAGTAGTTAATTAATTATTAAGCTGATTTTTGTTCTTCGACCAATTCGATCTCATTATTTAAACTAGGCCTGAAAAGTTCTCCGTTGGCATTAGTCATTGATACGGATGAAATACCTTTGATGGCATCCGCTCCAACTAGACATTTCGTTATGCCTGATAGTCCTGGTATATGATACATGGCATCAAGCAGAGTTTTTTCTAATATTGTTCTTAAACCACGCGCGCCAGTTTTGTTTTCAATAGCTATTTCTGCAGCGATAGTAAGTGCTTCTTGGGTAAATTCAAGATCTACAGTATCCATTTGAAATAAACACTGATATTGTTTTATAAAAGCATTTTTAGGTTCGGTCAAAACTCTTACTAAAGACTCTGCGTCTAAAGTCTCTAATCCGACTACTACTGGAAGTCTTCCAACAAACTCCGGTATAAAACCAAATTCTAAAAGATCCTCAGAGTTTACTTGATCTACAATTAACGATTCACTAGACAGAGGATCGTTTTTGTCAGCATCTCGGAACCCAATAGTAATGTTTCCTTTTGCAACTCTACGGCTAATGATTTCGGTTAAACCTTCGAATGCTCCACCACATATAAACAAGATGTCATCAGTCTTTATTTGCAAAAAATCTTGATGGGGGTGTTTTCTACCTCCTTGAGGAGGGACATTAGCAATAGTGCCTTCAATGATTTTTAAAAGTGCCTGCTGCACGCCTTCTCCAGACACATCTCTTGTTATAGAAGGGTTTGGACTCTTTCTTGAGATTTTGTCTATTTCATCAATGTATATGATCCCATGTTCAGCTTTACCGATATCATAGTCAGCTGACTGAATTAGTCTCAATAATATATTTTCTACATCCTCTCCTACGTAGCCTGCTTCAGTTAGTGAAGTTGCGTCAGCTATAGCAAATGGAACATCAAGAATTTTTGCTAAGGTTTGAGCAAGTAATGTTTTACCTGATCCTGCAGGTCCAAGTAATAGAACATTCGACTTTTGTACTTCTATGTCTTCTTGTTGTTGGTTAGAAGTTATACGTTTATAGTGGTTGTATACTGCTACACTTAAAACTTTTTTAGCAGTGTTTTGACCGATTACATATTCTTCAAGGCGTTCAAATATTTCCTTAGGATTTAGTCCCTTAGGAATAACGGTTGAAGATTCCTTTACTTTCCCAGGACCTTCTTCTGTGATGATTTGTTCACATAATGTGACGCATTCGTCACAGATAAATACTCGGTCTGGCCCTGCTATAAGTCTTTTAACTTGAGCTTGAGCTTTGCTACAAAAAGAACACTGGTAATTTGGAATTGTCATTTATAAATCGCTTTAAAATCCATTTGATATGTTTATGTATACTCTAAGCAATTTTAACTAGAAGCGTTTTTTTTATTTTTATCTTTTTCATCAGAAGATGATAAAACTTTATCAATTAGGCCATACTCTTGTGCCTGATCAGAAGTCAGATAATAGTCTCTATCTGTATCTCTTGCTATTTTGTCGTAGGGTTGTTTCGAATGCTTAGATATTATCTGGCGCATTTTATCTTGCAGTCTAAGAATCTCCCTTGCAGCTATATCTATGTCTGAGGCTTGACCTTGAGCTCCCGAAATCGGCTGATGCATATGTATTGTAGAGTTGGGGAGAGCATATCTTTTTCCTGGTGTGCCGGCAGTTAATAAAACGGTTGCCATACTTGCAGCTAGCCCTACGCATATTGTAGACACGTCTGGTCGGATTAAATGCATTGTGTCATAGATAGCTAGCCCAGCATGTATAACTCCGCCTGGGGAATTAATATACAAACTGATATCTCTTTCGGGATCTTCTCTATCTAAATATAGTAATTGAGCGGTTATAGTATTGGCCACCTGATCATTTATTGGAGTCCCCAAGAAAACGATTCTTTCTTTAAGCAGCAATGAATAAATATCAAATGCCCTTTCGCCTCTTGCTCCTGTTTCGATTACCATAGGTATCATCGACTCTGGGTAAGCCATGTCATTACTCATTTTTTCTGCCTCTCTTTAGAAGTTTTACTTGTTTTTTTAGAAGTTGTTTTTGTATCTTTTTTATTCGATGGAATATTGCTTTTTGCTATGTCTGACAGTTTTTTAACTGCGCTCTCAAATTGGATGTCGCCCCTTATTTTAGATTCAGCTTCGTCTATACGTTGTTGGAGTTCTTTTGGTTTAAGTCCTGATTTTCGAAGCTCAGCTGGATTTATTGATGCCTTCAATTGATCTAATCTTAGCTTTACTTGTGCTTCATCGATCTCTAAATTCTCTTTATCAATAAAGCTTTGTAAAATATAGGTGCGTTTTAATCGCTCTGTCGAGTCCTGACGCAATTCTTCTTTAAATTCCTCCTCAGTTTTGCCCGAGTAGCTGAGGAAGTCTTTGAGCTCGACATTCATTTTACTTAATGATTGTCGACGCTCGTTCATAATGTGCTCTAATTCATGTTCAATTAGTAATTCAGGCACTGTAATTTCCGATTTTTCTACTAATTGAGTTACAGCTGCATTCTCAAATTCTACTGCATGTTGGCGATTCAACTCTTGCTGCAATTCTTCTTTAATGGATTTTTTTAATTCCTTAAGGTCTACATGACCATCTCCAACTGATTTAGCAAATTCGTCATTAGCTTCAGGTAGCAAGCGCTCTTTGATTTCAGTAACTTTTACTTCAAATGATGCTTCTTTTCCTCCAATCTTATCGTCTGTTGGGCCTGACATGTAATCATCAGGAAGAACGATTTTAAATCTTTTATTCTTGCCCTTTTCCAATCCGACGACCTTATTGCAAAATCCTGGCACGATGGTTTCTCGTTCACTATCTAGAATTATAATTGCATCTTTTTTTTCTATAAATACTTCCCCATCTACTTGAGCAGTGAAATCGATTGTAACAATGTCTTCGAGCTCGGCCTTACGAGTAACTGGCTCCCAAGTAGATTGGCTTTCTCTTAAGCGTTCGATTTGGTCATTGACGTCACTAGCTTTAACTTTTTTAGCATTTATATCTATAGTTATAGTTTTGTAGTCACCAATCTCTACAAGAGGTTTTAGCGGAACGGTAGCCTCGAATTTAACAGGATCTAGACTTAGAAGACTTATTCGTGGCAAGCCCCCAAGATCTAATTTTTTTTCCTCTATTATTTTTGAAGTTACATCAGAAACCATGTATTCAGCGATTTCGTTTATTAAATAAATTTTCCCGAATTGTTTTTCAATAATAGCTCGAGGTGCCTTACCCTTTCTAAATCCAGGCATGTTAATACGCTGGACCACCCGTTGATAGGATTTGTTCAGATAAGGTTCAATGTCATTATCATCTAACTCGATTTCGAGTTTAGTTTGACGTGCAAGTTCCTCTTGTTGTGTGATATTCAATAAAGGGTTTCTCGGGACGAATTGTCCATGCATTAGATCTTTTATTTTTTTCGATCTAACTAGAGTAATTATATCACGCAATAGGAGGATATAAAATGCTAATAGTAGAAAATCTGTTTTTTAATAAATTTACTGTTGTGTTGCTTAGATGATTGAAGGTTTAGTGTTGAATTCAACAAGTTTTTCAATCCACGACGCTGTGGATAGGAGTTTTTTCTCATCAAATGGCTTGCCAATTATTTGTATTCCTAAAGGTAAGCCTTTGGCGGTGACACTGTAAGGTAAGCTGATAGCCGGGAATCCAGCCGTCGTAATGGCAGCCTGCCATCTTGGGTCACCAGTAGTAACAGCATCGGGTGCTCCAGCTTCCTTGGTAGTGCTTGTGATTACTACGTCATATGGTTCAATAAGCTTTAATAACTCTCTTCTGTAAACTTGTCGAATTTTTTCAGCTTTAATATATGTTGTTGCTGGAGTTAGTATCCCGATTTCTATCATTCTGCGAACATCTTCTGCATATTCATCGGGACTTTCATTAAATCCATCCTTATGTATTGAAGCTCCGTTTACGTTCATAACCATTCTATGGGCAGCGTGAATAAGGTCCATGTCAAAAGGTAAATTTAACTGATCTACTAATACATCTTGATTTTGGATAAGTTTCGTTAAATTTGATACATGTAATTTAACTTCGGCATCACATTCTTCTAAGAAAAAAGATTTCAGGATACCAATTGACTTTGGTTTGAGAGTATGGTGATTTTTAAAATTTAACTCATGACTGGACACATCTGAAGAATACTCATCTTTATCATCCCACCCCGCCAATACCGATAACATCAAAGCTGAATCTGCTACGTTTCTAGAGAAAAATCCCATGGTGTCTACGGACCAAGAAACTGGGTGGACTCCATATCTACTTATTCTACCCATTGTGGGTTTTGTGCCAACGATGCCATTGTATGCTGCTGGCCTAAGTACCGATCCGGCCGTTTGAGACCCCATAGCAACAGGAAATATGTTAGATGCAACGCCTACAGCTGAGCCGGTACTTGAACCTCCAGGTGTTCGCTGGCTGTCCCAAGGATTTAAGGTTGATGGTGGATCACCGCAAGCAAATTCTGTGGTAATAGTCTTGCCCATGATAATAGCTCCAGCTGATTTAAGAAGAGCTACGGAAGTCGCGTCGAAGCTAGGAATAGAGCCTTGATGTTTAGGAGATCCGTGTGATGTCTCTATCCCTTTGGTGTTAAATATGTCCTTTATCCCAATAGGGATACCATGTAAAGGCCCTAACGGACCAAGTGTTCTGAGTTCTTTATCTCTTTTTCGAGCATCTTTAATTACCCTTTCAGGGTTCAATTCGGCCCACAAGTTTAAGTGAGGATTAAGACTTTCAGAGCGCTCGAGCACACTTTTGATCAACTCTTCGCTACTTAGTTGACCTGCTCTAATATAGTTAGCTGCTTCAGCAGCAGAAAATTCGAAGGGCAACATTTGGTGGGGCTTAATTATCATAAAAACTCTGTACAATATTAGTATCTAAGGAACTATACAATAATTTCAATCAAGGATATAGATATGCCGTTTTTTAATAATTCTGAACTCACATCGTTCTTAAACGAAAACGCCAAGATAATGAGACTATCAACGTTGGAGGCTGATGGGTATCCAAGTGTTACTCCAGTTTGGTTTGAATATGCTGATAGCACTTTCAAGATTCTAGGTAGGAAGCAAAACAAATGGGTGAACAACATACGTAAAGAAGCTAGAGTAGGCGCTTGTGTAGACACTTCCAATGCACCTTACGCTAGAGTAATTATTAAAGCGGAAGCCGAAATAATTGATGATAATTGGTTTGGAGATTGGATATCTATGGCTACAAGATACCTAGGAGAAGAGAAAGGAAATGAATATTATAATTCCACCAAAAGTATTGGTAGAGTATTGATAAAAATCAAACCGATCAAAACAATTTCTTGGTATGGGTCTGATTGGCATCCGAAATATTATGAGGATTTTGGCAGACCTTCTACCTCTAGTTAAATATGATTAATTAATATATCTAGAAAAAAATATCCAACATCATGAAAAATGAAATAAATGGGAAAATGAAATAAATGACTTTAAAAAACCAGTTAAATGATGACCTTAAAGACGCTATGAGAAAGGGAGAGGTGACTAAAAGAGCCACGATACGTTTGTTGCTCTCGGCAATACGTAATGAAGAGATTGCGCAGCAAAAAGAATTGGAAAATGAGGGTATATTATTAGTTGCTAGCAAACAAGCGCAGCAGAGACTCGAATCAATTGATGCATTCAATTCAGCTAAAAGAGATGATTTAGTTGCCAAGGAGCAAGCTGAACTTGATGTCATAAAGTTATATTTACCAGAACCTTTTTCAAATAATAAAATTACAGAAATAATTGAAAGCGTGATTTCTGAAACAGGAGCAACAGGACCTCAAGATATAGGTAAAGTTATGGGTAAAATTATCCCGCAAACGCGCGGTAGAGCTGATGGTAAACAGATAAGCGAAAAAGTGGGAGAGTTGCTCAGGAAAATGGTTGAATAACCGTTTAAAATTATTTTTCTATAAATTGTAATCACTAAAAAGTTATTGTTATTTTAACCAGCCCGTCGGTCTTTTTCTCCGCAAAGTTAAAAGCATCTTGTATTTCTTCGATCGAAAATTCATGAGACAGTATTTTGTCCATTTCAATATCGTTTTTTGCAATAAGTCCGATAGACTTTTTTACCGAAGCCAAATCCGGTTCGTCTTGACTTCCAAAATTTGAGTTAATAGTTAATCTTTTCGAAAAAAATGTGTTCCAGTCAAAAGGGATTGGCTGAAGTGTGGTTGGCAAACCAAAACTTTGAACTCTACCTTGAGGCTTACATATTGCCATTGCTTGATTTAATGTTTCAACGCTTCCAACTGCTTCTATTGCAATGTCAACTCCATCACCATTTGTTATATCTAAAATTGCATCGGTCGCTTTTTGGCCGGTCAAGCTTAACGTTATGTCGGCCCCGAAGTATTTAGAAATACTCCGCCTGTGATCAATTGGTTCAATTGCTATGATCTTTTCTGCGCCATAATGCTTCAAAATAAAATTATGAAACAATCCTGCTGATCCTTGGCCAATTACAGCAATAGTTTTACCTTTGATTGAATCAATATGTTTACAGGAGTAGTCAACAGTAGCTAGTTGCTGGGCCATCATAAGTTTATTCTCATTACAATTCACAGGTAATTTAACCAGATACTTCGGTTCAATAACTTGATAGTCTGCGAAGGTTTTGGACGAGTATATGTTCGGAATAGTTAAAACACTTTCGCCTTCAATAAAATCTGGCGAGTTACTTTCTACAACTTCCCCTACCCCTTCATGACCTGGAGCTCCATACGGCAATGGGAAATCAGATGCGTACGTATACCCCATATTTACTACGTGTAAATCACTTCCACATATTGATGACATCTTGGTTTTTACAAGAACAGTATTGTCAGTTATATGAGGAACTTCAACTTCTTTACAAATTATGGTTTTTAGTTTTACCGCATGAGCGGCTCTCATTTTTATCATTGCAACATCTTTTGTGTGGGCTTGTTAAATCTGGTTTTGAGTTATGAGAGTATACCGGATTTTTGAAGCTGTGTTTTAATCTGAATACCGTTACCGTCCCAATATTAGTAACATATCTTCGTGTCTTATTAATAAACAACATTGAATCGAGGTGAGAGAATTGGTATTAGGACATTGGCATACTGGATTTGTAGTTAAAGACTTGGATTCATCTGTTCGGTTTTATGTAGATGGCCTTGGAATGAAACTAATTAGAAGATTTCAGAGTAAGGGATCATCTGCTGCTCGTGTAGTAGGGTATGAACCTGTAGAAATGACAGGAGCTTTATTAGAAATTGCTGACGGCACTATTTTTGAGTTATTACAATATATTGTTCCAAGCACGGACCATAAACAATCTTATGAAAGAAATGTTGTAGGAGCTTCACATATAGCTTTAATAGTTGAAGATATATATGCTACGTTGGAGAAACTTGATCAGTTTGGCGGCACAAAGTGGAATGACCCAGCCGAAACTGAGCCCGGTAAAATTTTAAGTTATGCTCAAGACATCGATGGAAATTGGCTAGAGCTAGCGCAGATAGATTTATCAATTAATAAATTAACTTAAGCTTTTATCTAAATTGGAGTACTTATGGATTCAAAGTTACTAAACATATTGCCAATGGGTTCTGCCATTGGCGCGAATGGACATTTAATAGTGGGCGGGTGTGATGTGGTTGAACTATCCGCGAAATACGGAACACCTTTGTATGTGTATGAGGAATCAACTATTCAGGTTATGGCAGAGTCTTTTACTCAAGAGTTCTCTAAAAGGTATTCAAACAGCCGGGTTCTCTATGCTTCAAAAGCGTACATTAACCCTGCAATAGCGAAGTTATCGATACAGCTTGGGTTAGGGATTGATATTGTGTCAGGAGGTGAACTGGCAGTTGCTGCATCAATGGATTTTCCTCCTGAAGACATTTTTTTTCACGGCAATAATAAAAGTCGTATCGAAATTTCCGAAGCAATTGATTATGGCGTAGGTCAGTTTGTTGCAGATAGTTTCTACGAAATTAAGTTAATAAACGAAATTGCAGCAGATCGTAATCAAATCCAAAAAGTCATGCTGCGCTTATCGCCAGGCATAGATGGACACACTCATAAAAAAACAACTACCGGTATTCTTGATACCAAATTTGGGTTTTCAATTGAAACAGGCGATGCATTGAAGGCTATAAAAAACATACAGAATTGCGAAAATCTTGATTTAACAGGGATACATTTTCATTTAGGTTCTCCAATTTTTGAAATGGAACCATACGATTTAGCCATTAGAAGCGTCATTGAATTTTTATCACCGTTAATAAAAACTGGATTTGATATGCGCGACTTTAGCCCAGGAGGAGGTTTTGCCGTTGGATATACTTCTGAGAAGCTGCCACCAAAAATAAGCGAATATGCGGAAACGATTTCTAGGGCTTTGGTAGAGAGTTGTGACAAATTTGATATCCCATACCCAAGGCTTTTGGTTGAGCCGGGTCGATCAATCGTTGCAAGAGCTGGTGTAGCTTTGTATACAGTTGGGGCGATTAAAGAAATTCCTGGACTGAGAAAATATGTTTCAGTAGATGGAGGCATGGGAGATAATATTCGACCCGCTCTTTATGATTCAAAGTATGAGGTGATAGTAGCTAATAAGTTGAATGACAATGATAAAGAGAGTGTGAGGGTAGTTGGTAAATATTGTGAGACAGGCGACATTTTAGCACCCAAAGTTGATTTACCTATATGCAGTAGCGGTGATGTCATTGCTATTCCCGTTTCAGGTGCTTATGGGATGTCAATGTCTAGTAATTATAATTTAAACCCAAGACCTGCAGTGGTTATGGTGTCAAATGGCAAGTCGAAAATTATTCGCCGCAGAGAAACATACGCCGATTTAATGAGATGTGATCAATTTGAATAGTTCGTCAGACTTTATGAATTGGAGATTTTTGATTTGAATAGCGTTATTGGACATGAAGCGGTACTCAACAGATTGTCTTCCGCCATTTCTAAAGGCCAAAATTCGCACGCATACTTGATTACTGGACCAGAGAGCATAGGAAAAAACTCTGTAGCTCGTTATATAGCAGCTGCATTGAATTGTGAAAACAAATCTGAAATACCTTGCGGGAACTGTTCGCAATGCAATCGAATTGCTAGGAATGTCCACTCTGATTGTGAGACCGTTTCCGTTGACTTAGATGGATATTTACATGGAGATGGCCGTAAAAGAACAGTAATTACAATAGAACAAATTAGAAAAGTCATCAGAGAGTGTTACTTGAAACCGTATGAAGGTAAATATAGGGTTTATATTATTCAAGCAGGCGATCGAATGAGCGAAGAAGCTTCAAATGCATTATTAAAAACATTAGAAGAGCCGCCTGATCAAGTGGTATTAATATTATTAACTTCGGTTCTAGAAAAAATTCTACCGACTCTTGTTTCAAGATCTCAAATCATCTCATTAAAGAAAGTTGGTTGGGGTGAATTGGCAAAAGGATTGATTCAGAAATATAAGTTAGATAAAAGATCATCCGAAGAACTTTCAAAAACGTGTAACGGTAAGCCTGGAATTGCTATCAAAATGATAGAGGATGAGAGTTATAAGAAGTGGAGACATGATGCTCTTGATCAAGCAGAATTCTTGGCAGAATCAGGATCATATACACGTTTTATATATGGAGAAAAATTTATAAAAGGATATTCTGCAGATCGTGAGAACTCGATAGCCCTGCTGAATTTGTGGCAAGAGTTTTGGAGAGACATTTTAATGTCGAGCTATGGGGTCAACGATTCAATAATAAATCAGTCACGCATTGAAAAAATTTCTCATTATGCTACTGAATATGGCTCCATTAATTCTGCTAAAAACGTTCGTATATTGACTAGCACTATAGAGAGATTACAGAAAAATTTCAGTCCATCTTTAACTATTGAACAATTGATGTTATGTATGCCGACTCTAACATGTAAAAAATAAAAAAGATGAGAATTTGGGATTCTGTGTTAGTCCACAATAGAACAGGGATATACATACAACCAACCAGTACCATTATCGTAGGCTCCATCCCACTCAACAATCGTACCGTTTACTACGACAGTATCACCCGCTGAAAGATTATCCATTTTTTGGTAGTTCTCTTTTCCCGAAAGTCCGCATAAAAGCCTACCACCAACACTATCGGGAAGACTCACGGTTAGTATTTTGCCTAACTGTCTATCAGATGTATAAAAATAGTCAATGTCATTAATCTCACCACTAATAGATATTGTTTGATTTAGATATTTACTATTAGCTACCAGAGCGTTGATTTCAAATTCTGAAGATATGTCATCAAATTCATAAACCTTACCTTGAACAACAGTTGGTTCTGGTATGGGTGTAGCTGTAACTATAACTTGATATTCTTTAATTAC
>QGNM01000064.1 GCA_003228095.2 Chloroflexota bacterium
ATAAAATCATAAAGGTATATTTAGTTCGAATTTGCAAATAAAATAATACTTAGCTATTGACTGAATATATCCTCGGCCATAGACTTCAATCTAGCAATAACAACGGAGTGATTTATGTGCGGAATCGCTGGATTTTTCTATAAAAATGGCCATAATACAGTTCCATTAGGCTCTAGGCTGAATTCTATGGCTTCTGTATTAGGTAGCAGAGGTTTAGACGGCACTGGAATGGCTCTCTATGGAGACTTGCCAGACGGTCATATGGCTTTGCGAATTCATCTTGATTCAAGCAGATTCAATGAAAAATCTGAGAGTGATCTGGCAATATCTAAAATTGCAACTAGCTTAGAAAAATTAGTTTCTATTGACAGCATTAAGTATACAGGCAATATATTACGAATCGAGTTAAAAGAAATTGAGCACAATAATGATATTGGATTCATGTCAAAAGTAACATCAATAGTCGAACAATCTGGAACCGAACTTTTCAGTATTGGTAATTCGATGGAGATTATAAAAGACATAGGACCAGCAGTTGAGTTAGAAGATTATAAAGTTGCAGATTTCCAAGGTTCTCACGGCCTTACTCATACCAGATTAGCAACTGAAAGTCGTGTGGATATATGCTACTCCCATCCGTTCTGGGCTAGACCATTTCCAGATATAGCAGTAGTACACAATGGGCAATTAACAAATCACAACAAACTAAGAAGGTCTCTTCAACGGAGAGGGTACGAGTTTTCTACCATGAATGACTCAGAGGTAATTGCTGTCTTTATAGCTGATCAATTATTGAATGGCTTAACGCTAGAAGAATCATTAAATGAATCAATCGAACAGCTAGATGGTACTTTTACTTATTTGATTTCAACTGCAGACGGCATTGGTTTTGCAAAGGATCGTTTTTCAACAAAACCATTGATAGTTGCAGAAAATAAGACTTTTGTTGCCATGGCATCCGAAGAAGTGGCTCTGAATTCTATGATCTCAGAAGAAACAGACTTGTATGAACCTACAGCCAGGGCGGTGCAAACTTGGCTTCGATAGATTGTAATGGACTCACCATAAAAGAAATAAACCGCGCAATTAAGCAAGGTTTATCTAAAGACGGTGAGGTAACCCTTACAAACCCAAATTCACGACATAACCTTGGTGTCGGTTTAGATCAACCTGGAAGAGTGGTCTTTGAAGGTAGTGTTGGTTACTACTGCGGTGGGATGTTAAAACAATGCACAATCGAAATTAATGGTAACGCTGGGTGGTCAGTCGCATCGGACATGCAATCAGGAACAGTGGTAGTTCGTGGAAACTCCAGCGCATGCGCTGGAGCAGCCATGAGAGGCGGGACATTAATTGTCCACGGAAACTCCGGGCCAAGAACAGGCATATCTCAAAAAGCCGGAACTATTGTGATCGGTAAAGATGTAGATTATATGTCTGGATTTGTGATGCAAAGAGGTTTAATGGTGGTTTGCGGAGATACAGGCGGTGCATTTGCAGATTCTATCTATGAAGGACAGTTGTTTGTGCTAGGGGCTACAGACGATCTAGGTAATGACGCAATTATTACTGAAATATTGGACGACGATAAATTAAAAATCAGTGGTTTATTATCAAAATATAATATTGACGGGATCCCAGAAAACCCTAGATTTAAAAAAATTGTATCAGGGAAGAAACTCTACAATTTTGACAAGAGCGACTTTAAATTATGGAGGGTTGCCCTATGAGTGAATCCGATTCAAAAAATATTCGACCTTTAATTAGAGAAAGCTTTTTCTATGCGCCGGAAATAATTGAGGACATTCAAGCTAAATCTGAATTGGGGCGTTATCGTCTGCGTGGTTTTGGAACCTTGCGAAAATTACCGTCGTTTGATGACTTAACATTTATAACCTCTGGATTAAGTAGAGTGCCTTTAGAAGGCTACAGAGAAAGTTGTAGCACTAAAACAATCATTGGGGCCAGGAATGCAAGTGAACCACTGAATCTTGATACGCCAATTTATATTACTGGAATGAGTTATGGAGCCTTATCGAAAACAGCTAAAGTAGCACTTGGAAAAGCAGCCACGAGTATTGGAACCATGACTGTTACAGGGGATGGTGGGATGTTGCTTGAGGAACGAGAAGCATCGAATTTACTAATGTATCAGGTTTTACCGAGTCGTTATGGTTTTAATCCTGACCACTTAAAACAAGCTAATGCACTGGAAATAGTCATCGGACAGGGAGCAAAGCCGGGAACAGGTGGGCTCTTAATGGGACTTAAAGTTTCAGAAACTATAGCTGAACAACGAGAGCTGCCGGCAGGAATTGACCAGAGAAGTCCGGTTCGCCATCCAGACTGGATGGGTTCAGATGACTTGATGATCAAGATAGAGGAATTACGTGAGGTAACTGACGGTAAAGTTCCCATATTCTTGAAATTGGGAGCAGGACGGGTTACTGATGATGTCAAATTGGCTGCTAAAGTTGGAGCTGATGCAATTGTCATCGATGGCATGGAAGCAGGTACTGGTGCGTCTCCAGAATTACAATTAGATCATACTGGTGTGCCTACAATGCCGGCCACAGCAGAGGCCGTTAAAGCTCTTCGTGAATTGGGTTTAGAAGATGAGGTTGACTTGATTATCTCCGGTGGGATAACTAGTGGAGCAGATATAGCTAAAGCTCTTGCTTTAGGAGCAAAAGGAGTAGCAATAGGTACTGCTGCACTAATAGCTTTAAATTGCAATAAGTCAATTTACGTAAGCGATTATGAAAAACTTGGAACAAGACCTGGAGCGTGCCATCACTGCCATACAGGGATGTGCCCAGTAGGGATCACAACACAAGATCCTGAGCTGGAATCGAGGTTGGACTTAGATGAGGCAGCCGAAAGAGTTGCAAATTATCTCAACGCTTTGACCTTAGAGGTTCAGCTTATAGCTAGAGCCTGCGGCAAGCGAGACATACACAATTTAGAGCCGGAAGATTTAAGGGCTTTAACTATAGAAGCTTCAGCCATGACCGGAGTACCGTTGGTTGGCAATAATAAGATCTATTAGTTTACAAACATAATCATGAATACACTTATAAATTAAGGGGTTTATCTTAAATGGATAAAATATTTGAAATGGAAATGGGCGGGGAAAAAATTCGAGCTCGATTGCTCACAGATAAAGCCCCAATAACCTGTAAAGCCTTCGAATCTGCAGTGCCGACAAAGACATTTGCAGTAAATGCTAAATTTGCTGGTGATGAAACAATTGGAATGTTATCTTTCTACGCACCCCCTGGAGAAAATCAAGTGCCTTCTGTTGAACCCGGAGATATAGGTTACTATCCTAGAAGCCAGACCCTTTGTCTGTTTTATGGCGAAATCATGCCATTTGGATACATAAACTTATTTGCCAAGGTTCTACCTGAAGACTTAGAGAAATCCGTAATCGCAGGCAAAAAAATTCTAAATGCAGGATCCATGCCGTTAACCATAACTATGACTGGTACTGGGAGCACAAACAAAGCCTCTAACATTCAACACTCAAACTCAACGATAAATAAAGTTCTCACTTCTATTAACGACATTTGGGAAACTGAACCGAGTGATGTGACGTTTATGAGGACTCACAAGCGTCCTCCAATGGGCAACTTCCCTTGCGTTATATATTCAAATTTTGATCTATTTTGGGGAACAGAAAACCTACATGTCGCTAGTAATTTAGCAAACGAATTAGAATTGGATTCAGCCAAAAAAGTCGCTCTAGCCTATTTGAAACGAACACAAGAACGACTAGGTAAATGGGGGTTTCCAGCCGCTACATCTTTAATTGAAGAGGCTTCATCAGCAATTACTCGACTGGATTCTAAAGAGGATTTAATAACCCTCCTTGACTCCTTGAATGTATATCTAAATCGACTAGGTAGCTGGATAGATGCCATGATACCTTGGAATGATATGGACAGCAGTTTAAATCTTCTCAGGACAAAATAAGCCAAACTAACTGTTATTTCTTTTATCTACTAAGCTCCATCCTAAACCTAGGGCTGTGGCCGCAAGCATTGCCTTCACTAGGTCACCGGGAATATATGGGTACATTCCAGAAGAAAATAATTCCCCTTCTGCTGGCCATCCGTAATCACCAAATTGGAGCCATAAAAGGCCAGGAACGTAAACAATCAAGGTGCCCAAAACCATTGTCCATAACGACCTTCTGTTCCAGCCTCTTTGAGAGAGGTATCCAACAATCCACGTTGATGCAATAAAGCCAATCAAATAGCCCCCGGTAACCCCTGCACTAGTATAAGCCCATCCCCCGCTTCCATCTTTAAAGACAGGTACCCCGGACATTCCTAAAAAGTAATATATCAATATTGAAACTAGTCCCCATCGCCATCCCAAAACTCCTCCGGCCATTAGAACTCCAAATCCTTGTAAAGTTATTGGCACGGGGTTATCCGGCAAATAAAAACTAGCTCTTGCCAGGCCGATTAAAATTCCCACTATTGCTAACGATGCAATTAACTTATGTAGAGAAGTTGCAGTAGGAAATAAGGCTTCAAACAGTGAAGGCCCAGGTTTCGACAACCATACCCATGGCCTAGAATCTCCTAGCCGGCTTCCAGACTTAGCTACCATCTGCATAATATTAATCTCCTACATAAAATCTTTAAATTATTTGACTTTTCTCAAATTTGCAATTTGCACAACCGCACGACAGCGAATTCTGATGATCGCGAGCCGTGAATAATGAATCACTTTGTAATACGACTGATTGGCCACGCCTATTAAACAGCATGTTAAATATATTTTGGCCTACTATTGAAACTGCCAAACCACCCAAAACATAAATTGGCATCTGTTTTAAAAATTTTCTCTTTGAGGCATTAACTTTAATTTTATTTGAGTTGTTCATTATGTTCTCCAACTTTATTCCATGGACTAAGGCGATTTAACCTTTAGTCAAGTAGTGAAAGGGAAATTATAGTTGTAAGTCTTATCTTATTCAACATAAATTTAATTATTATTGCCATAATCAATCAACTCATGAAAATGATCAATAGGGCCTCTACCAGAACCAACGGCATATGCATTTCTAATTGATAGTTGCACATAACGTTTTGCCTTATTTACTGCCTCAAACAAATCGATGTTTTGAGATAAAGCTACAGCTAATGCGGAAGCAAAAGTACAACCAGTGCCATGGGTGCTAGTAGTGTTTATCCTAGATCCAGTGAAGGCTTTATATTCAGTGCCATTGTAGACTAAATCCGTAGCAGGTCCCGATTCAAAACCTCCAGTAATTACCACGCTTTTCGTACCCAATTCCACGATCAACCTAGCTGACTCTCGTAGATCATCCATGGTTTCTATTGTATTTCCAAGTAAAGTTTCTGCTTCAGAAACATTTGGAGTAATCACATCGGCAATAGGTAATAATTTAGTTCTCAAACTTTCGACTGCGTCCTCTGTAATCAATCTTGAACCTGTCGTAGATATCATTACTGGGTCCACTACCAACTTAGGTAAATCGTATTTATTTAAAGTTTCAACTACAACATCAATGATTTCCCGATTAGCTAACATTCCAGTTTTTATTGCATCGGCTCCAATATCGCTTAAGACGGCGTCTATCTGACTCGCAACGGTAGATGCAGGAATAGGGTGCATGTCAGTAACGCCAAGAGTGTTTTGAGCTGTAACAGCAGTAATTACTGAAGTTCCATAGGCACCTAGAGCTGCAAATGTCTTTAAGTCTGCTTGCACCCCAGCGCCCCCGCCAGAATCTGAACCAGCTATACTTAGTATCCTTTTAACTTTGATCAATTTCATTTCCAATTTTGGCATTACTAAAATTCGTACTTTATAAATCAATAATAATTTTTATTCAGATTAACCAATAAATTAAACTAAAAATTACATGTTACTGATATATTAAATTATTATTGATTTCAATATGAGCATTTTAACTAACTATATAAAACTTATGGGTATAAGTTTAAGCTGTGCCCAAATAGACCAGCTTTACCATTACAGATCAATGTTGATTGAATGGAACAAAAACATAAACCTAACTGCGATAAATGATCCAGAAGAGATTCTTTTAAAACACTTCTTGGATTCTATTTCTGTTCATATCGCTGAACCTATAATTGATGATGAAACTTTTAAAATAATAGATATTGGAAGCGGCGCAGGTTTTCCGGGATTAGTTATAAAGATAGTCTTTCCTAAGTCTAAAGTGACACTATTAGAAGCGACTAATAAAAAAGTGAATTTCCTAAGGTTTGTTAAAAAGGAACTTGGTTTAATGGACTTAAATATAATCGAATCGAGAGCAGAGATTGCAGCTCATAATTCACTATTTCGAGAAAATTTTGACTTAGTAGTTTCTCGAGGCGTCGCAAAATTGCCAACACTATCAGAGTTAACTTTACCGTTTTGTAAAATTAATGGAGTTTGCGTGCTTCATAAAGGGCCTAATGCGGATACTGAAGTCTTGGATTCATTGACTGCTATCAAGCAAATGGGTGGAAATAAAACAGAGCTTTTTCCAATAAGTCAGGAACTTGACATGCCAGAAAATAAAACGGTATTCGTGAAGATAACTAAATCCAGGAAAACACCGGGGAATTTTCCACGTGCTGATGGCAAGCCAAAAAAACGACCTTTAAAAAATGTGTGAATGACATGCGATTTTCTTGGAACTATTTCACTGACAATTACAAAACTTTATTTGAAGATGTTGATACTAGAACAGATTTAAGTAAAAAATTGCGGCAAAGGGTTTTTTCATTACCAACAATTCTCTTTCTGGCTATGACCTCTGCGCTAATCATTTCTATATCAATAGGGCTTGATCTTGATTGGGGCAAGATGTTTTTGAACATCAAGGAAATGGATCCTTTAGATTATTTGATTGGCCTATGCGTTTACTATGCAAGTTTTGCAGTAAGGGGTTTACGTTGGAAAATTTTAGCTCAGAGTGCATCAAAATCAATAGCGCAGCCTCAATTAAAGACCGATCTGCCATCAACACTAGAATTTTCTAAATTTATTTTAATCGGCTGGTTCATTAATGGGGTCACCTGGCTTAGATTAGGTGATGCGTATCGTGCGTGGAGCTTCTCTCGTCGATTTAAAAGTACTTTCTCGTGGAGCTTAGGGACTCTACTAACCGAACGAGTATTAGACATGGCCACGATACTTGGCATCCTAACAGTGGCCATACTATCCATTACTAGTATCGGCAATCAAGCATCAAATTACCTGATATATGCTGCAGCTGTCATGGCAGGTTTATTAAGTATATTTTTAATAGTAATGCGCCTGTTCGGGATGAAATTAGCACAGCTTTTACCAAAACCTCTGTTTGCTGTATATAGCATGTTTCATAAAGGCACTTTAGATAGTCTATCCATTAAACAAATGCCAGTTTTGATCTTACTAAGCATATTGGGATGGCTATTAGAGGCAGGCCGTCTTTACTTTATTATTAAAGCTTTAAATCTAGAGTTGTCGATACCAATGATACTGGTTGTTTCATTGGGTCACGCAATTTTAAGTACTGTTCCTACGCCCGGTGGGATTGGAGCAGTAGAAACCGGCGTAATTGGTTTATTAGCTTTGTCATTACCAAAAAACGATGCCGCTTCAGTAGCAATTTTAGATCGATCGATAACCCTGCTTAGTGTCATTCTGTTTGGAGGTTTAGTTTTCTTTGTGTTTGAAATCCTACAGATGAAAATGCCTAAAAAACTAAAGCCCCCTTATGCCAATAAATAGATACAGGTTATAATTATCCCTGATTTAATAAATCCAAATCCCGGTAATTAATCTATTTTCACTCATGGGGAGTTAATAATGTCTAAACCGAACCTAAGAAAACATAGTTCAGTTCAAGTTGATGGACCCGACAGGGCAGCAGCCAGGGCCATGCTAAGAGCTTCCGGATTACAAGATGAGGATTTCAAAAAACCTTTTGTTGCAATTGCTAATCTAGCTAGTGACGTTACTCCATGCAATATACATTTGGATCGAATAGCTAAGGCAGCTAAGGCTGGAGTTAAATCAGCAAATCTAGTGCCTTTTGGATTCGGCACAATTACGATAAGCGACGGAATATCCATGGGCACAGAAGGCATGAAGGCTTCTTTAGTTAGTAGAGAGGTTATAGCTGATTCTATCGAAACAGTAGTTTTTGGAGAAAGTATGGACGGCTTAGTTGTCGTGGCTGCGTGTGACAAAAATATGCCAGGAGCATTAATGTCTATGGCCAGATTAAACGTTCCATCAATATTTGTGTATGGAGGAGCTATATTAGCCGGTAATTACAAAGGCAAGGATATCAATGTACAGGATATGTTCGAGGCTATCGGATCGTACTCAAAAGGAGATTTAAGTTTAGATGAACTGACAGCAATGGAAAGAGTAGCGTGTCCCGGAGAAGGAGCATGTTCTGGAATGTTTACAGCCAACACAATGGCTTCAGCTATTGAAGCACTTGGTATGTGTCTACCTGGGACTGCATCAATTCCAGCTGTGGATTCCAGGAATCTAGAATTCGCAGAAAAAGCAGGACAGTACTTATATAAACTACTTGAAAGTGATATAAAACCTCGAGATATTATGACTAAGGAGTCTTTTGAAAATGCAATTACGGTTGTTCTTGCAATGGGGGGTTCGACTAACGCAGTTTTACATCTTCTAGCAATTGCAAATGAAGCTAATGTACCTTTAGAGATAGATGATTTTGACAGACTTAGTCGTAAGACGCCTTATCTTACAGACTTGCGACCAAGCGGAAGATACGTTATGCCAGATATGGACAAATCTGGAGGCGTGCCTGCTCTTATGAACGAATTACTGAAGGGTGGATTGTTGCATGGAGATGCGCTGACTTGTACCGGTAAAACTATAGCCGAAAATCTTTCTGAATTCAAAACCTCTGCCGATAGCAAAGTAATCTACCCAATAACAAATCCACGTAGCCCCACAGGAGGGCTTGTCATATTAAAAGGAAACCTTGCGCCTGAAGGTTCTGTGTTAAAAGTGTCTGGAACTAAGAATCGGACTCATCGAGGTCCCGCAAAAGTATTTGATTCTGAAAGGGCAGCTTTCGAGGCCGTAACTAAAGGGAGAATTTCTAATGGGGATGTTGTTGTTGTCAGATACGAAGGCCCTAAGGGCGGCCCTGGCATGCAAGAGATGCTTGCTTTGACTGGAGCTATTATGGGAGCAGGGTTAGGTGATTCTACCCTACTGCTGACTGACGGTCGTTTTTCTGGAGCTACTAGAGGCCCAATGATTGGGCATGTCGCCCCAGAAGCAATGGTAGGAGGACCAATCGCTCTTGTAGAAAACGGGGATATAATTAATTTAGATGTTGAATCGAGAGATCTGTCTGTTGAACTGTCAGCAAATGAAATGATTAAGAGAAAAGAAAATTGGAGTGCCCCTGAACCTAATTATACGCGAGGAGTTTTAGGAAAATACGCTAAGTTGGTTTCATCGGCATCTAAAGGGGCTGTGACTTCTTAATACTGCTCGTTTCAAAGTACTTTTAGAATCCTATTAGTTAACAATTCCGTTCGTTCTTTGTTTAGATTCAAGGGGTGTATTGTAATCACTCCTTTTTCTAAGCCCACTTCCTGTACAAAAATACCTGGATTTCCATTCTTTAGCTCATTCGATATATCAAATGCTGATTTTCTTTGCAAACCCAAATCTATCGTAATTGTAAGAACAGGAGACCCTTCGATTGGATCATGTATTTCCACCTTTACAGTTTCATCTGTGATGGCAGATTCTACAAATTCCAATAATGCTCTTTGTTCAATATAGCTGGATGCATAAGCATCTTCGGTAAATAACTTCAATGCCGTTAATAAGCCGATGACATTTTCTTTAGACACCTTAAAACCCCTGCCAATTCCATGGCGTGGTATCCCAGCTAGGGTGTCTTTCGGTATTAAATCACTCGGTGGATTCCAGATTTCAAAAAACTCATCCATATCAAGATTTTGTAATGCAACAGAAGTAATAAGATGTTTTTTCCCACATAATATCCCTGTTGATTGCGGGCCACGCAGTGCTTTACCTCCAGAGAAAGCAACAAGGTCTGCTCCCATCTCAATAAACTTTCTTAAGTTTTCCTTGGGGGGCAATTCTCCAGCTGCATCTACAATTATAGGCAAATCGTACGCCTTAGCCACTTTCACAACATCGCTTAAGGCAGGATGACTATCTGGGCCTTGAGAATAGTAAATTCCTACTGTCGATTCAGTAATCGCTGCTTCATACTCCCAAGCCTCCGTTCTTCTAACTCCAGCGTTAGCAGTTATTTCATTCATTCCAACTTCAACAAGAATTGCGCCTGCAAGTCGTGCAGCGTGATCGTATCCATTACGATGTTCTCGCGAAATGATCAGTTGGTTTTTAAAGCCATCAGTACGTGGAAGATTCTCGATTTTTCCTAGATCACAACCGGCTAATATTGCAGCTGTGGCCAAAGTTAAACCTGCGGATGCCCCAGATGTAACATAACCTGCTTCGGCTCCAGTTACTTCTGAGATATATCTGCTAGCCGCCCCTTGTAATTCCGACATGGATACTGATTCTGACGCAGCATTTCGCATTGATTCTATAACTTCTTCAGGCATCAATGCCCCGCCTACACGAGTTGAAGCGCCAGCCACGTTGATAATTGGCCTGACTCCGAATCTTTCGTAAATTGACTTCACTTAATCCAACTTCCTTGATTAATTTACTGTTGTATCTTAATTACGGTTAAATACGGTAATAAAAATTAACCTACAAGTATAGCTAAATAAAAACCCGGA